>DKEY01000186.1 GCA_002469305.1 Sulfurospirillum sp. UBA6810 | reverse complement strand
TTCTTTGATTATAGTGCTCCTCCAACACAAGCTTCAAAAGACTTTATCGCTGGTTATGAGAAGAAAACAGGTAAAAAAGAGTTAAACTCATTTACAGCACTTGGTGCAGATAGTTACTTTTTACTTATTGATGCTATGAATAGATGTAGTGATCCTAGTGATAGCGTATGTGTCAATAGCGAAATCAAAAAAACAAAAGGGTTTGAAGGAGTTTCTGGTATCTTAAATATAGATGAATCAGGAAATGCTTCTCGTTCAGCTGTTATCAAAGTTATAACTGGTGGAAAAGCTGTTTATAAAACAACTGTAAATCCATAATCATAAGAGAGCCAAAAGGGCTCTCTTTCTTACATGTAAGAAATTTTTTTAGAGAACTTAAGAACTACAAAACTTTGTAAACTGATACTTTTTTTGAGTTTTCTTTAAAAATTTTATAAAAAATTTAAAGGTTATGGATGGAATTGTTAACATTTATGCAACAGATGGTCAATGGCTTTAGTCTTGGCAGTATGTATGCACTTATCGCCATAGGATATACTATGGTGTATGGCGTTTTACGTCTTATAAATTTTGCTCATGGCGACATTATGATGGTCGGTGCTTTTTTGGGCTATTTTGGTATAGCTGTTTTAGAACTTCCTTTTGCAGCAGCTATCATACTAGCTGTTGTAGGTTCGGCACTTTTGGGTATGCTTACTGACAAGATAGCTTATAAACCTCTTAGAAGTGCTCCAAAGATATCACTGCTGATTACTGCTATCGGTATTAGTTTCTTTTTAGAAAATACATTTAATGTTTTCTTTGGTGGTGTACCTAGAGCGTTTCCAGTGCCAGATTATATGGAGTATATTATAAATGTGAGTGGATTGGTTTTTTCTGTTGCTTCACTTTTAGTTCCTATCGTCACACTTGTACTTTTAGCCGCTATCCTTTTTGTTCTTTTTAAAACAAAATACGGCATGGCTATACGAGCTCTTGCGTTTGATGTCAATACTGTAAATCTTATGGGGATAGATGCAAATCGTATCATCATGCTTGTTTTTGGTATGGGTTCAGCACTCGCAGCGGTTGGAGGTGTTTTTTGGGCACTCAATTATCCAACAGTTGAGCCTATGATGGGTGTTCTTATCGGACTCAAAGCTTTTGCTGCAGCTGTCGTTGGCGGTATTGGTAGTGTTACGGGTGCAGTTTTAGGTGGTTTCATCATAGGGTTTACCGAAGTTGTTGTTATAGCATTTATGCCTGAACTTGGTGGGTATAAAGATGCTTTTGCCTTTGTATTTTTGATTTTAGTTCTTTTGTTTAAGCCAACAGGAATACTTGGTTATGATTTTGATAAGAGTAGGTTTTAGATATGAATTTAGTAATTAAAAAAGACCAGTGGATAAACTTAGCGATAATCGCAACTACTTTATGGTTTATATGGTTTGCACAAACACATTTGGATGACTATAGTATAAGGATACTCAACAATATAGCAATTTTTATCATTCTTGCAGTAAGTTACAACCTTATCAATGGTGTAACAGGACAGTTTTCACTCGAACCAAATGGATTTGTAGCAGTTGGTGCTTATGTGGCTGCCCTTTTACTATTAGATGGCGATGCAAAAGAGTATCAGTATGATATAACTGCACCTTATCCTTGGGTTCTGACACTTCAAGCAAACTTTCTTTGGGCTATATTTTTTGCAGGGTTATTTTCTTCTTTACTTGCTTTAGCTCTCTCTTTTCCTGTCTTTAGAGTAAGAGGGGATTATCTTGCTATCGTTACACTCGGATTTGGTTTTATCATCAGAATTTTAGCTATCAATAATCCTGAGATAACAAATGGTTCTCTAGGACTCAATGATATACCAGAGTTTTCAAATCTTTATTGGACAGGGGGTACTGCTCTTGTTGCAGTTATCGTCATACTCAATATAGTAAATTCAAAGTTTGGACGTGCTATGAAAGCTGTTCGTGATGATGAAGATGCAGCTATTGCTATGGGTGTGAATACTTTTAAAGTCAAAACTTTAGCATTTTGTACGAGTGCATTTTTAGAAGGTGTTGGTGGAGCACTGTTAGCAGCCCTTCTTACAAGTATATCACCTGATTTATTTACATTTTTCTTTACATTCCAGCTTCTTATCATCATCGTTCTTGGTGGGCTTGGAAGTACCACGGGTGCTATCATAGGAACTATTCTTGTGATTGGAGGGAGTGAGTGGATGAGATTTTTAGATGAACCTATGAATTTTGGTTTTGTAGAGACTCCTGCAATGCCAGGGATGAGGATGGTAGTATTTTCAATTATTTTGATATTTGTTATGTTATTTGCACGAGAGGGAATTATGGGAAAACGTGAATTAAAAGATCTCTTTAAAAAAAGAGGTGACTCATGATACTTCGCGTAGAAAATGTAACTAAAAACTTTGGTGGTGTAACTGCTATCAAAGATACAAGTTTTAGTATAGAACCAAAAGAGATATATGGACTTATAGGACCAAATGGTGCTGGAAAGACAACAATGTTCAATATCATTACAGGAAATTATGAAGCGAGTGCGGGAGAAGTGATTTTTAGAAATGAAACACTTCATGGACTTAAGCCTCATCAGATAGTCAGAAGAGGAATCGCGAGAACATTTCAAAATATTCGTCTATTTAAGTCAATGAGCGTTTTAGAAAATGTACTTATCGGATTTGATTTTCAAGCAAGATATACTTTTGCAGAGTCTATTTTGAGACTACCTAGATTTTTTGGTGAAGAAAAGCGTATCGAAAAAAGAGCTATGGAAATACTAGATTATCTAGGACTTAGTGATAAAGCACATCATAAAGCAACAGATTTGAGTTATGGACAGCAACGAAAAGTTGAAATAGCAAGAGCGCTTGCTACAAATCCAGAGCTTTTACTCCTTGATGAACCAGCAGCTGGTATGAATCCTGCTGAAACAGCAGAACTTGCAGATTTGATTTATAGAGCTAGAGAAGATTTTGACTTGAGTGTACTTTTGATAGAACATGACATGAAGTTTGTAAACCAACTTTGTGATAGAGTGTTGGTTTTGGATTATGGAAAAAGTATATTTGAGGGCAAACCAAGTGATGCTATACAGGATAAAGAAGTTGTTGCAGCGTATCTTGGCGATTTTGTATAAGATGAGGGATAAGTATGATTAGTGTTAAAGATTTACATGTATATTATGGATTGATAGAGGCTGTAAAAGGGATAGATTTCGAAGTAAAAGAGGGGCAGATAGTCTCTCTTATAGGCTCCAATGGTGCTGGTAAAACTTCAACATTAGCAGCTCTTTTAAATAGCGTAAAGAAAAAGGGTGAAGTTCTTTTTAGTGGCTATGATACCATCAATCACAAAACGCATACACTTGTACAAAGAGGGCTTGCTTTAGTACCTGAGGGAAGAAGAGTTTTTATCAACTTGAGTGTTGAAGAAAACCTACGTATGGGTGCTTTTAATAATGATGAAAACTATGAGAGACTCAAAGATGCTATGTATGGACTTTTTCCTCGTATTAAAGAGAAAAGACATCAGATGGCAGGAACGCTTAGTGGTGGAGAACAGCAGATGCTTGCTATTAGTCGAGCACTTATGTGTGAACCAAAACTCTTGATGTTGGATGAACCAAGTTTGGGACTTGCCCCAAAAGTAGTTGGCGAAGTCTTTGAAACTATTGTTAAGCTAAAAGAAGAGGGGATAACGATACTTTTAGTTGAACAAAATGCCTTTGCAGCACTCAAAATATCTGATTATGCTTATGTCTTGGAAAATGGCAAGATAGCTATGGAAGGTATAGCATCTGCTATGATAGGTGATGATAAGATTCGCCAAAAATACTTGGGTGGTTGATAAAAGAGTTCTTTACGGACTCTTTTCAATACTTGAGCTACATCACTACTATTAAAAAAATTCTCTGCTAAAATTACGCAATCAATATTTATAAAGTATTTAAAAATATTGGTTAATATTCCTAACAATAGTAAAAAAGGGAGTTCTATGATTTTTTTGAAAAACTTGTTATCTATGAAAGTTGCAGTTATATTTTTATTTTTATTTGGCATCATCAGCGGGGTTGCTACTTTTATAGAAAATGACTTTGGCGTAGAAGCTAGCTGGTCAGCTGTTTACACCACAAAATGGTTTGAATTTATACAAGTTGTGTTGGCTTTGGCTATCATCTTCAATATCTTCAAATACAATCTTTTGAGATACGAAAAAATTCCATCTTTGGTATTTCATTTAGGATTTGTTGTTGTTCTTCTTGGCTCAGCTATCACAAGATACTATGGATACGAAGGTTCTATGCATATTCGCGAAGGTAGAAGCGAAGATAGATTGATATCTAGTGATGTTTTTATAACAGCCACTGCTATAAAAGATAAAAAAACATATAGTGCAAGTGCTAAAAAAGTCCTCTCAGGATTTGGTTCAAATGACTTTTCATTTGATTTGGATGTTGCTGGAAAAAACTTACATGTAGAGTATAAAGAGTTTATCCCCAATGCAACTTTTGAAGTTGTTGATGACCCAGAGGGTATCCCTATAATATCTATGATGGTGAGTAGTGAAGGCAATACTGCCAATGCAACTTTAAGCACTGGAGATATAAAAGAGAGTGAAAATCTCATCTTTACATTTGATGCTAAGCTAGAAAATGAAAAGAAACCAAGTGTAGATTTTTATCTTAAAGATGAAAAAATTTATGTTAAATCAGAGTTAGATATTTCTTGGTTTAAAATGATTGAAAATACAAGAGGCGTATATAGGGCAGGTGAAGAAGTTGAATTTATAACAGGACAGCTTTATACTGTTGGTTCTACAAATTTTGCTCCTAAATATATAGGACTAAAAGCAAAAGAGAAACTTGTACAAAATGACAATGCAAATACAAGAGGTGCTATGTCAGCTGTTGTAGTAAATGCTAGTTTTGATGGCAAAACACAAGAAGTGGCATTGCTTGGAAGAGGTAAAGGTACGGTGGGTTATGAAAAAGTCTTTACAATATCAAATCAAGAGTTTAAGATGAGTTGGGGTTCTGAGATATTTAAATTGCCTTTTGAATTGAAACTCAATGATTTTCAGTTAGATAGATATCCAGGTTCAAATTCACCTATGTCTTATGCAAGCGAAGTTGAAGTGATAGATAAAGCCAATAGTATAAACATGCCTTTTAGAATTTACATGAACCATGTGCTTGATTATCAGGGATTTAGATTTTTTCAGTCATCATATGACCAAGATGAAAAAGGTACGATACTCTCAGTCAATAAAGACCCAGGAAAATGGCCAACATACTTAGGATACTTTTTACTTTCAATAGGATTAATCATAAACTTAATAAATCCAAAAAGTAGATTTAGAAAACTATCTAGTTTAATCCAAAAAGATATGAAAAAAGCAAAATCATTGTTCTTAGCAGTGATTTTGGCTAGTGCAACTCTTTTTGTAAATAATGCAGAAGCAAATAGTGCTGAAGTGTTGTCTTATATAAAAAAATATGACAAAGAACATGCAGATAAATTTGGTGAAGTGCTTGTTCAAAGTGCAGATGGTAGGGTCAAGCCTATTGATACAATTTCTAGTGAAGTTCTCAATAAAGTTTATAAAAAAACAACTTATCAAGGATTAAATCCAAACCAAGTACTTTTGGGTATGATGACGTATCCACAAGGTTGGCAAGCACAGCCTATTATCAATGTTTTTCATCCAGAGTTAAAGAAGATATTGGGACTGGGAGAAAATGAAAAATATGCTTCATTTAATGACTTTTTTGAAAAGAGTGGAGACTTTGCATATAAACTAACAAAATATACAGAAGAGGCTAGTAGAAAAAAACCAGCACAGCAAAATAAATTTGATAAAGATGTTATAAAAGTAGATGAGCGAGTAAATATAGTATATATGGTTTATACCGGTGAAATTTTTAGAATGATACCAAAAATTGGAGATAAAAATTATACTTGGTATAGTCCAAAAGTTGCGATTTCCAGATTTCCAGTTGAAGAGAGTGGTTATATAAGAGAGATGTTAGGGGGCTACTTTGATGCAATTCAAAAAGGCTTAGAGACTGGAGAATGGAGTGAAGCAAATAATATGATTGGCAAAATCAAAGCTTATCAAGAGCAATATGCTGGGGATATTATGCCAAGTCCAAGTAGGATAGGTGCAGAAATGTTTTTTAATAAAGCGAAGATATTTCAAAGGCTGACACCTATATACCTTATAAGTGGTCTATTGCTTTTATGTTTTATTTTTGCAAAGATGCTCAAACCAACTTTAAAGATAGAAAAAATTACCAAGATTGTATATGGACTCAATCTCCTTGCTTTTGGATTTCATACCTTTGGTCTTGCTCTACGATGGTATGTCGCAGAACATGCTCCTTGGAGTGATGGATATGAGTCTATGATATATATAGCTTGGGCGATAGCTTTATCTGGATTATTCTTTTCAAAGCAATCTATAGTGTCACTTTCACTTACGTCTATCTTAGCAGGTGTTACGCTTTTTGTTGCTCATTTAAGTTGGATGGATCCTCAGATAACAAACTTAGTTCCCGTTTTAAAATCTTATTGGCTCAATATTCACGTTTCAGTTATAACAGCAAGCTATGGCTTTTTAGGGCTATGTGCACTTCTTGGATTTTTTACACTTATCTTGTTTATTTTAAAACAAAAAAATGTCAATTCTAAAAGAAATGATGAAATAGGAAGAAATATAGTAGAAGCAACAAGAATAAATGAAATGTCAATGATACTTGGGCTTAGTTTGCTCACGATAGGGAACTTTTTAGGTGGAGTTTGGGCAAATGAGTCTTGGGGTAGGTACTGGGGTTGGGATCCAAAAGAGACTTGGGCTCTTGTTTCTATCTTAATTTACGCTGCGATTGTGCATTTTAGATTTATCCCTTCACTTAACAATCAGTTTGCATTTGCAGTCGCGTCAACAGTCTCTTTTGCATCTATCATCATGACGTATTTTGGGGTTAATTTTTACCTCTCAGGTATGCACTCCTATGCTGCAGGTGATCCAGTACCTGTACCTATGTTTGTTTACTATACAGTCGCAATAGTTGCAGCTGTTATAGCACTTGCCTATCCAAAAAGAGATTTGTCCAAGACTTTATAATTTTACAAGATATACGATATATATGTATCGTATATCTTTAATTTGATATAATAATTATATCTTTACATGTAAGGTTATGTTTTGGAAGAAAAGCAGTTAATAGTTACACTTATATCAGCACTATCTTTTGTTATTTTACTTATCTTGGTAGTGGTTTTTTCTTCGATGGGAAAAAAATCTCAAACTACAAAAACTACAACTTCAGGAGGAAATGCTTCTAGTGATAAAAAAAAGAAAAGTAGTATTGAACAAATGTTGGAGATTGCAGCAAATAGAAATAGCTCAAAAAATGACCTTACAAATGCTATCATAAAAGTAGCAAAAGAGCTTACTTTCCCCCCTAAAATTAAAGGGAAAATGCCAAAAGATGCAAAACTATACCTTAACTTCGTTTTATTGATAACAAGCCATAAAAATTCAGATGCAAAACTTATAGCATTTATGGATTATGAATTGAAAAAAGTAAATAAAGCGTACTCTACCGAAATAGATATATATGAAAATGAAGGTTTACGCCAGAGAATTAATAGAGTGTAGTTTTAGTAATATAGAATGGTGATCCCAAGGGGATTTGAACCCCTGTTA
>DKEY01000077.1:5010-11887 GCA_002469305.1 Sulfurospirillum sp. UBA6810 | reverse complement strand
TAGAATATATATTAAATAAGGTGAAGCTATGCTAATTTTATCAAGGAAGATAGGCGAAGCGATAGTGTTAGATGAAAAGGTGACTGTTAGAGTTATAGATATCTCAAAGGGTGTTGTGAGACTGGGTTTTGATGCACCACACGATATGCTCATCTTGCGAGAAGAACTCGAAGAAGAGGTCAAAAAAGCAAACATAGAAGCAAGTGCCAAAGTAGATGAAGCTACTTTAAGTTCACTCAGTAAGAAGATAACGAAGAAATGACACGTAATGCCTATGCAAAGGTCAACATCTTTTTAAAAGTTGTTGGTATGCGAGGAAACTATCACGAAATCCTCTCGCGTTTTATCCTTGTAGATAACCTCTACGATACCCTTCATATCTTGCCAAAAACTCAAAAAGATATGGAGTTTGAACTTGTCGGTGAGTTTGGATGCGAGATAAAATCAAACACTCTTTATAAAGCTTTGGTTGCTTTTAAAAACGCTGGTTATGAAAAAGAGATAGAAGATTTTTGTGCAAATTATGCCTTACATGTAGAAAAAAATATCCCCTCATTTGCAGGGCTTGGTGGTGGCAGTAGTGACGCGGCTACTTTTCTTTTGATGCTCAATGATTTCTTACATGTAAACCTTAGCAAAGAAGAACTCTCAAGCATCGGAGCATGTGTTGGGGCAGATGTGCCATTTTTCATCTATGGCTACAAAAGTGCCAATGTAAGTGGCATCGGTGAAGTGGTGCAAAAGTATGAAGAAGAAAGCTTACATGTAAAGACTTTTACTCCTGATATAAAGTGCGATACGGCTAGAGTTTATAAAGCTTTTAGAGAGCATTATAAAGTAGATGTGCCTTTAGCACAAAAGATGGCAGATATGAGCTCCCTTGAGCTTTTAAACACTTATGATGACCTAACCCTCAATGACCTCTTTGGCGCATCTATGAGAGTCTATCCTGAACTTGAAAATTATCGTAAAAAAGGCTGGTTTTTTAGCGGAAGTGGTAGTAGCTTTTTTCTTTTAGTTTAATAAGGAAATAAATTGAAAAGTGAAAAATTAACTTGTGGAATAGTTATGCCAATATCTGAAATTGATGGGTGCTCTAAAGAGCATTGGAAAAAAATCAGAACTATATATGATGAAGTCATTGAGGATTGTGGATTTATATCAAAAATTGTAAGTGAGAGTGAATCCTCAGGTATTATTCACAAGAATATTGTTACAAATTTATTTGAAAATCCTATAGTAATATGTGATGTTAGTTGTAAAAATCCAAATGTAATGTTTGAATTAGGTTTAAGAATAGCTTTTGATAAGCCTGTAATTATAACTAATGATAATGAAACAAAATTTAGTTTTGATATTGGACCAATAGAACATTTAATATATCCAAGGTCACAAAGCTATGCAGAAATAAAAGAATTTAAGCAAAAATTAAAAGCTAAAATATTAAATACGATTGATAATGCAGAAAACTTCACTTATTTAAGAAGTTTTGGCATAAACTATATGAGAGTTGATAGTAGTGAAAATATTGAGAAAAAACTTGAAAATATTGAAAGAGATACAAGACTAGCAAAAATACTTGCAATACAGACAAAACAAGTAATTGATAACTTCACGTATAGAACACCTATACAAGAACAGAATGCTTTAATGGATAAGTTAGGAATAAAGCATTAACTTATGGTTGGTTTGACAAAAAACATATAACTATAATATAATTATATAAAAAAGGAGTTACTATGCAAGTTTCACTTATAGATATAGGAACAAGTAAAGGGATAAGAATTCCTGCAAGTATATTGAAAATGTTTAATAAACCTAACTCTTTTGACTTACATGTAAAAGATAATGCTATCGTTTTAGATGTGGTGGATAATCCGCGAGATGGCTGGGAAGAGAAGTTTAAAAATAGTAATAATACTCTACTGATAGAAGATAATTTAGATTTGAAAGAATGGGATGAATTATAATCAATACGAAGTGGTTATAGTTAATCTAGACCCAACAGTGGGAAGTGAGATACAAAAGACAAGACCATGTTTGATAATATCTCCAAATGAGATGAACTACACCAATGTGATAGTCGCTCCAATGACTTCAAAGTATAAAGACTATCCAACGAGAGTAAAGTTAAAAAAAGAGAGTTTTGTTGTGTTAGATCAGATTAGAACTATTTCTATCCAAAGAATAGTAAAAAAGATAGATGCTAAATTAACAGCAAAACAGATAAATGAAATAAAAAATATATTAAAAATAATGTTGGTGGATTAAGATGGGTGAAACAATAGCAAGAAATAAAAAAGCTTTATTTGATTATGAGATATTGGAAAAGTTTGAAGCAGGTATAGTGCTAGCAGGAAGTGAAGTAAAAGCGATACGAAAGGGTAGGGTAAACCTCAAAGACTCTTTTGTAAAGATAGTAAAAGGAGAGGCATTTCTTTTTGGGATGCATGTATCGTATCTTGATACTACAAATCCACATTATAAACCCAATGAAAGACGAGACAGAAAGCTTTTACTCCATACAAAAGAGATAGACAAGCTTTTTACAAAAGTAGCACAAGATGGTCTTTCTATCGTAGCTTTGAGTTTATACTTTAACTCAAAAAACTATGCAAAGGTGCAGATAGCCTTAGCAAAAGGTAAAAAGCTTCATGACAAAAGAGAGACTATGAAGCAAAAAGATGCGACTCGTGAAGCACAAGTTGCTATAAAGAACCATCTTTATAAGTAGTTGTTAGATTATATTTACTAAAAATTGTTAAAATTGGATATGTATTAGGAAGAGGAGAAAGAGGATGAAGTTGAAGATTTTTTTGGTTGCACTTATCGTTTTGTTTTTTAGTGCTTGTTCAGACGAAGAGAAAGTTGTACAAAAAAGTAGCTTTAAGGTAGGACAAAACATAGAGTTACAGAGTGTTATGGGAAGTAAAATCACACTGAAAAGAACTGAAAAAGGGTTTGTTTTAGCAAATGATGAAAAGAAAATCATACTTATAGATATATTTGGAACTTTTTGTCAGCCGTGTAAGGAAGAAGCCCCACATCTTATGGATTTTCAGTTGAAAAATGCTGATGATGTGATGATTATAGCCCTAAGTCATCTCGAAGAGGTAAGCAACGAATACATAGTGGAAAACTTTTCTTCAAAGTACAATGCTTATTATTTCATCGTAAATTCTGAGCTAAACACGCAGATAGTAGATACAATCGCAAGTGATATAGGATATAAGGCAAGTTTGCAAGTGCCTTTTAAAGTAGTGCTTAAAGATGGGATTTACCAAAATATCACAGATGTATATGAGAAAAAGCCAGATAACAAGTACTACATAGGTAAAGTGCCTATACATGTTCTCCAAGCTGACATAGATGGGATGAAAAGTAAATAATGCCAAAAATTGAGTACGAACACGAGTTAGAACAGCATATAGAGGTTATAAACCCTAAGATGTATAAAGTTTTACTCTTAAATGATGATTATACAAGTATGGACTTTGTTATGAATGTATTGATGAGTATATTTCGCAAAAATGAGCAAGAAGCATATACAATCATGATGAAAGTGCATAAAGAAGGAAGAGCTGTTTGTGGGATTTACACTTATGAGATAGCTGAGACAAAAGTGGCTCAGGTTGAGAGTGTTGCCAAAAAGAACAATTTTCCACTCAAAGCTATATTGGAGGAGGAGTGATGGTAAGCCAAGAATTGAACTCTGTATTTGCAGATGCGATAACGTTTGCAAAAGAGAATAAACACGAATACATAACGATAGAACATATATTTTTTGCACTTCTTCATAATCAAAATGTAGCATTACTGCTAGAAGAGTTAGGTGCTGATGTAGAGTTCCTCAAAGGTGCACTAAGAGAGTACTTTTTTAAAAATATAGAACAAGTTGGACAAGAAAGTGGCTATGAGCCATTTGAAACTGTTTCATTGACAAGAGTTATAGAAAGTATGATGATACATGTAAAAAGTGCTGGCAAAGATGAAGCAACACTTTTTGATATGCTAGTGGCTTTGTATGATGAATCCCACTCGTATAGTGTACAAATACTAAAAGAGCAAGGTGTCCAAAAGATGGACCTCTTAGAGATAGTTTCTCAAAGCGTTCAATTTGCAGATAGTATCAATCAAGATGTTGATAAAAAAAGTGCACTAGAGCGATATACGATAGACTTGGTAGCACTAGCACGTAACAACAAGATAGACCCGCTTATCGGTAGAGTTGATGAAGTGCAAAGACTGATGCAAGTTTTATGTAGAAGAAAAAAGAACAATCCTCTTTTAGTAGGGGAAGCAGGTGTTGGAAAGACTGCTATCGTTGAGGGTTTAGCTCTGCAGATAGCTAGCAAACAAACACCAGATATCCTAAAAGATGCTCGTCTTTATGCGCTAGATATTGGATCATTGCTTTCAGGAGCAAAGTATAGAGGGGATTTTGAAAAGAGATTAAAAGAGATACTCAATGAACTCAAAGAACAAAAAAATGCGATTCTTTTTATAGATGAGATTCATACTATCGTAGGAGCAGGTGCCACAAGTGGAGGGTCTATGGATCTTTCAAACCTCTTAAAGCCTTCTCTTGCAACGGGTTCGCTCAAATGTATCGGTGCTACAACTTATAGTGAATTTAGAAGCTTTTTTGATAAAGATAAGGCACTTAGCCGTAGATTTTCAAAGTTAGATGTGATAGAGCCTAGTATCGAAGACTCATACAAAATTCTTTTGGGATTAAAATCGCACTATGAAGAGCATCATGGAGTACTGTATCCTGTAAAAGTTTTAAGAAGTGCGGTAGAACTAGCTAAAAAATATATAAATGACAAGTTTTTACCAGATAGTGCAATCGACCTTATAGATGAGGTTGGTGCTTCTTTTCATCTGCTAAAAAGAAAAAGAAAAACAGTTAGTGTAAATGATATAGAAAATATCCTAGCACGCGTAGCCAACATCCCAAATAGGCATGTAAGTAGTGATGAAACAGAGCTTATGAGAGGCTTGGAAGAGCGCTTAAAGGCAAAGGTTTTTGGTCAAGATGCAGCGATAGACTCTTTAGTAAAAGCTATCAAACGCTCACGTGCAGGGCTTTCCAACCCTACAAGTCCTGTTGGTTCATTTCTCTTTTCAGGACCTACTGGTGTTGGTAAAACAGAAGTTGCAAAACAGTTGGCAAATGAGCTTGGTATCCACTTTGAACGCTATGATATGAGTGAGTATATGGAAAAACNNCTCCTGGATATGTTGGATATGAAGAGGGTGGACAGCTAACAGAAGCTATCAAAAAACATCCATATACGCTTTTACTTCTTGATGAGATAGAAAAAGCACATCCAGATTTACTCAATATCTTGTTGCAAGTTTTTGATAGTGCAACACTCACCGATAACGATGGAGTAAAAACAGACTTTAGAAATGTTATCATCATCATGACTTCAAACTTGGGAACAAAAGAGGCTTCACAAGTTGGTTTTACAAAAAGTGAAACACATCAAAGTGACGCAGCTATCAAAAGCTTTTTCGCCCCAGAGTTTAGAAACAGACTTGATGCTATCGTAAACTTTAGAGCACTTGATACAGATATCATGACACATGTTGTTGAAAAACTCCTTTTTGAGTTGCAAGAACAGTTAAAAGAAAAAGATATCAAGATAGAAGCAACAAAAAAAGCAAAAGAGTACTTAGCGCAAAAAGGGTACTCAAAAGAACTTGGTGCTCGTGTGATGAGAAGAGTTATAGATGATGAAATTAAAACCCCACTTAGTGATGAGATACTCTTTGGAGCACTCAAAAATGGTGGTGTATTTAAGATAGATTTTAAAAGAAATGCATTAAGCTTTGAGTACAACGGTAGAAATTCCTAGATTACTAGAAGATGAGTATATCTTCCCAAATCCATTGGACGCTTTAGATGAGGGTCTTTTGGCTTGGGGAGGTGATCTGCGTAGCGAGCGACTTCTGTGCGCATACAAACAAGGCATCTTCCCGTGGTACTCTAAAAGTGACCCTATCCTTTGGTGGTCACCAAATCCAAGACTTATACTCTATCCTCAAGACTTAAAAGTGTCAAAATCACTTCGTCAAAGCATACGTAAATACGAGCTAAGATACAACACAAATTTTGAAGCAGTGATTTCTACATGTAAAGAGTTGCGAAAAGATACTTGGATAAGTAAAGAGATGCAAGAAGCATACATCAAACTACATAAAATAGGCTATGCAAAAAGTATAGAAACCTATCTTGATGGCGAACTTGTTGGGGGATTGTATGGGGTGCTTATAGGCTCTGTTTTTTGTGGGGAGTCTATGTTTAGCACCAAAAGTGACGCTTCAAAAGTTGCCCTTTGGAAATTGTGCCAAATGATGATAAAATCAAATGCAGATTTTATAGACTGTCAGATGCCAACAGAGCATTTGATGTCTTTGGGTGCTGTGAAAATATCAAGAGAAGATTTTATAAAAAAAATTCTTACATGTAAAGATAAAAAGGTTGTGTTATCGTGATAGCTCAAATCATGCCCGTATTTTTATTTGTGGTTATTGGATATCTTTTTAAGTCATTTAAAAAAGATATCTCAGAGTCTTTGATAGACTTTGTTATCTACTTTTCCTTGCCTGCTCTTGCTCTTGTAAAAGTTAGAGAATTAGAGTTCAATGATACAGTTATAGATGTTATCGTTATCGCTTATATCGCTATGATAAGTGCAGCTTTGCTTTCTTTTTTGATAGGAAAAGCACTCAAGCTTGATAAAAAAGTCCTTGCTACTTTTATGGTTGTCTCCATCTTTGGAAACACTGCCTTTGTAGGTTTTTCTTATACAGAGTCACTCTATGGCAGTGATGCACTTGTCTATGCTTTGGTGTATGATCAGATAGG
>DKEY01000077.1:3599-4918 GCA_002469305.1 Sulfurospirillum sp. UBA6810 | reverse complement strand
TTTACTTCATGGAGTAGAGTTTCCTGTGTATGTTGAGGGGATTTTAACAAAGCTTGAAGCGACACTTATCCCTCTTGTGACGATGATAGTTGGTATGAAGTTAGAGATAAAGGCGTTTAAACTCTATTTTAAAGAGAGCCTTTTAGCTCTTGGTATCAAGATGTTTTTAGTTCCTCTTTTGATGCTTGTAGTTTTATACCCTTTTTATGATTTTAGTATGACATATATCAAAGTAACTTTTATAGAGATAGCGATGCCACCGATGACGATGGCTACTGTTTTGGCTATACGAGGAGGACTTAACAAAGACTTGGCTATCAATGCCTTAGGTCTTGGTATCCTCTCTTCCTTTGTTGTAATTCCTTTTTGGAATTATGTTGTAAATTTTTAGGATATATTTACTTTAATACAGTAGAATAACAAACGTCAAAGATAGGTGGGCACTTGATGCCTTAGTTCATACTTTTAAAATTTTATTTTGTTTTTAGCTTTCGGAATGAAAATTCCTTAAACTGTTGGAAAACGAATATGGAAAACAAAAAGATGGAAAACAATGGAAAAGGTTTTTACTTTTTTCTGGAAAACAAAGAAATGGAAAACAAATCACAGTATTTATTTACTAGCGAAGTCGTAAGCCCAGGTCACCCAGATAAGTGTGCAGATATAATTTCAGATAGCATTGTTGATGCTCTTTTAATTGCTGATTCTAACTCTCGTGTAGCGAGTGAAGTTTTTGTAGCAGGAAAGCACGTTATCGTTGGTGGTGAAGTAAGCACAAAAAATCATCCTGATTATGAAAAAATCGTAAGAGATGCACTCATAAAGATAGGGTATGATGGAAAATCAGCCTTTACAAAAGAACAGTGTTTATACCCTGATGAAGTAGATGTTCAAGTGTTGCTCAACCAACAATCTCCTGATATCAACCAAGGTGTTGACCAAGTTGATGGCGAAATTGGTGCAGGTGATCAAGGTATCATGTTTGGTTTTGCTTCAAGTGAAACAGCAGATTTGATGCCAGCAGCTATATTTTATGCAAGAATGTTATGTGACAAAGTCTATAACTACGCGCTAAAACATAACCACAAACTTGGTGTTGATATCAAAACACAAGTTACTATCGACTATGGCAATAAAAAGAATTTTGAAGAGTGTAACCCACAGCGTATCCACACGATAGTAGTTTCAGCTCCTTCAGTGGAGACAATGAGTATAGAGGAAGTGCGTTCACTTATCAAAGGTTTGATTGATGATACGGGATTGCCAACAGAACTTTATGACCCAAAAGATACTATCATCCATATCAATCCAACAGGTCG
>DKEY01000077.1:0-3591 GCA_002469305.1 Sulfurospirillum sp. UBA6810 | reverse complement strand
TTATCGTAGATAGTTTTGGTGGTTACTCACCGATAGGTGGAGGGGCGCAGTCTAGTAAAGATTATACAAAAGTGGATAGAAGTGGACTTTATGCGGGACGTTGGATAGCAAAACATATCGTAGCAGCAGGCTTGGCTAAAAAGTGCTCGGTGCAACTTTCCTATGCTATCGGTGTTGCTAAACCAGTTTCGATAAGCGTAGATACTTTTGGAACATATACAAGTGTAGATGATGATAAACTCTCAAGCTTTGTTATGGAAAACTTTAGTTTAACTCCAAGATGGATAACAAAAAAGTTTGCTCTTGATAAACCAAGTGCTGAAACTTTCCTCTATGCCGATGTCGCCGCTCGTGGGCAAGTAGGTCAGAGTGATTATCCTTGGGAAAAATTAGATAGCTTAGAGCTTTTTGAAGCACTTAAAAAATAACCTACATGTAAGAGGTGTTTAGTACACCTCTTACGCTAGTTCTACTCTATTTCTTCCTAACTCTTTTGCTCTGTAAAGAGCTTTATCGACTCTTGAAATCATGTCAAGTGTGCTCTCCGTGCCATCATATTGAGCAACACCAGAGCTTATAGTTACTTGAGACTTTATATGAAACTTGCTATTTTCAACTATATTTCGTAGTATTTCGGCTAAATTATATGCTCCCACTGATTTTGTTTGAGTACACAAGATTATAAACTCTTCACCACCCCATCTTCCTACAAAATCTGTATTACGAGAATTTTCTTTTAAGATGGCTGCCAATTGCACAAGAACTTCATCTCCTGAATTATGTCCATAAATATCATTTATGCTTTTAAAATGATCAATATCAATAAAAATAATCGAAAAAACACTCTCATATCTTTTTGCTTTTGAGTATTCTAGTGTTAATACTTCTTCTATTTTCCTTCGATTGTAAAGTTGTGTTAATTTGTCAGTTATAGAAATTTTTTCTATCAATTTTTTATTTGTTATATCATTTGCTATGGCGGTGTAACTTTGTGTATTGCCTAGTGGATCAAATTCTGGAGAGATGATGATATGTGTCCAAAAATCTTTTCCATTTTTATCAATATTTATCAATTCATCTTCCCATACGTGCCCTTTTGAAAGGGTATCAAACATATTTGTATATAAATCTTTTGGATTGTCTTGGTGACGCAAAATATCTATGGATTGGCCTATGGCTTGGTTATGTGTATAGCCTGTAATATCGGTAAATTTTTTACTAATGTCTGTGATGATGCCCTTAGGTGTCATTTTATAGATTATGACATATTTATCAATGATATCAGAGCTTTTTCTGAGCTTATCGTAAGTTGCAACAAGAGTAGATTGTAAGTTTGAGGGAACAATGCTGATAAGCCATGAAAGGGGAGCTGCAACGAGAATAATTGTCATCGCTATGATTAATGTGGATGTAATCGCTTGCTCTTTTAAATTTTTTATAGTACTTGTTTTTGTTTTAAATATGATTTTTAAACCTTCATCATTTAAGAAAAATTTACTTAAAGAATAGGCATGAATATTATCTTCATGAAAAGAGGCTTGTTGTAAAATTTTATCACTCAATTTTGGAAAAACATCATGTATCTTTTTTTTATCATCAAAATATTTGCTCCAAGAGTTCTCATCTTTTGAGTCTTTTATGATGTCACCATTTTTATCAATTAAATATATATCAAACATACTCGATTGCGATAAAAATTGAAGTACATCATTAAATGCTATATTGACTATAACTATCCCTTTAAATTTGCCATCCATGACAAAAGGTGTTCCTATACGCAAAGTCGGATTTAAAGGAAGTTCAATCTTCTCATTTTCAATATTCAAATCTATATAAGAGTGCCAAATAACTTTCTCTCCTAACTTTGCTATCTCTTTAAAATAGTATCTTTTACTTTTATCTTGCATATTTTTCATAGATATGTTTTTTACATTTTTTGTATCAGTATCTCTATCAACTCTTATAATCTCTTGTCCTAGCTCATTTATATAACGAAGTTGCATTATATCTTTGTTAGAGAATGTAAGTGAGTAAAATAAATCATTGAGCCTTTCCTTATCTTCTTTATCTTGTGTCTTTATAAACTGTTTTGTTAAATTGCTTTGTATGACTGAAGTGAGAATTCTTTCGTATATATCCAAGTACGAAGAAAGATACTTCTTTTTTTGAGTGATTTGTGTATTTATTTGCTTAGAAACTTCATCTGTGATATTAGAATAATTAAAGTTGTAATTTATCATAGAAACTAAGAAGGCGACAATGATTCCAAAGCCTATAAAATATGAAGTAAAAATAAGATAATAGTTTTTTAATTTTGAAAAATTTTGAAACATATTGGAGTTTTCCTTAAGTGTATATCTAATGTATTATACCACTCAATCCACCATTTGCACTATGGTAGATGGTGGTATTGTACTTTCTTGCATAATATTTTAGTAAAAGATTTTGTAGTGTTGGCTCGATAGATGGGCTAAACCAAGCATTGTTACTTATAGCTATCATATAGCGAGGATTTCCCTCAAACAGAGCATCTTTTGTTGCTTCAAAACAGATAGCATTTCGAAATTTTATGCCGTTGATAACAAAGTCATGTGGCGCTTTTGCACTTTCATAGTCCTCAGCTCCATTAAAAAAGAGCTTATTTATCAAATCTCGTGCAAATTTTGGCAGAGGAATACTCTCTCCAAAAGGAACTAAGATATATTTGTGGGCTATCTCAACTTCACCCTCTTTAAAAAGATAAGAAGAGTTTAAAATACGGTTGTTTTGCACACTAAGTGCTCCTGTGAAGATGACTATCTTATGTGATAAGTTTTGAAGCTCATCCATAAGAGGTAAATCTAAGTTGAGATACGTGGGAAAGGCACTCTCAGGAAGGATAACAAGCTCCCTTTGTTCACTGATAGCTTGATGAATCAAAGATAGATTGTAGTTTATGACTTCTCTTTTATATTTTTTGTCCCATTTAACATCTTGTTTTATATATATTTCACTTATTTTTATATCAATAGGGGCATCTTTTTTTTCTACATGTAAGGGCAAAAAAGAGAGTGCAAAAAGTGCGAGAAGAGGTAAAAGCTTATACTGTTTTTTGAGAATAACAAAGAGATATACGCACAGAACAAAAGCACAAAAGAGATAGAAATCACTTGTAAAGTAGGTATCTACCATCATAAGTTCTGGTTTGAACCAATTAAACTCAAAAATCTCTACAAAACTTAGCAATACAAAAAGCCCAGCTTTTAAAAGCATAGTATCCAAAGAGAGGAAACCAAGAGCTAAAAATACCAATCCATAGATGAGACCTACACCCAAAATAACAAAGGGAATCAAATAAGGGAGTTCATAGTATATAAAGCTAAAAGATATCCAATAAAACCAAAAAATTCCTATAAAAAAACCTGTGAAAAATAACTCTTTTTTTGAAAGCTGTATAAAGTGGTAAATGCCAAAAAAGGCAAATAGTGAATTAATAAATTTTATATTGAGCTCAAAATAATCAAGATATATAAAAGCAGACAAACAAAGCGCTGTGAAAAAGGCTTTTATTATAATTAAAGTGATAGAATATCTCTTTGAAAATTTCTTATC
>DKEY01000101.1:9779-9958 GCA_002469305.1 Sulfurospirillum sp. UBA6810 | reverse complement strand
CTCAAAAAGCATACTTGAAAAAAGTAAGACCTTGGACATCAATGTCTGATTACTTATATCTTAAAGACAACCTTTAAGATGGTCTTATCCCAGCCATTTTTTGGCTGGGAATTATATAAAAAGTCAATTTGGAAAATAGTTGTTTTTCAAATTGACTTTTTACGTGGATAAAAAGATTC
>DKEY01000101.1:739-9681 GCA_002469305.1 Sulfurospirillum sp. UBA6810 | reverse complement strand
TGCAAGAGATGGAGTGGCATCTTTTTTCTATGATTATTTTACTAGGGGTATCATATTCATTAAAAGAAGATGGACATGTTAGAGTAGATGTTATTTATGATCGTTTAAATATCAAGAAAAAAGCCATGATCAATATAGTTGGTACAATACTCTTTTTGATACCTTTTTCTATTTTTATAGGTACAGGTTCATTTGATTTTGTTATGGAAGCTTACACAAGTGGTGAGATAAGTGGTGATCCAGGTGGGTTAACACATCGATGGATTATAAAAGCATTTATACCAGCATCATTTTATTTGTTAGTTTTTACAAGTATAGGCTTTATCATCAAAAATATCAATTTATATAGAGGTGAACACAATCCGCATAAACACAATTTAGAGGGAGCACAAAAATGATAGGCATTATTATGTTTTTTGCTGCTCTTGTAGCACTTTTGTTTGGCTTTCCAGTGGCTTTTACTTTTGGGGCAGTTGCGGTTGTTTTTGGACTTATTGCAGGGGTGGTAGAAGCTTTATCTTATGATCAAAGCGTTATAGAGGGCTTGATTGAGGGTGTAAATATGTTTGCATTTATGCCTCATCGTATATTTTCTATCATGAACAATACTATCTTGATGGCTGTTCCTCTATTTATATTTATGGGTATTGTTTTACAAAAAACAAAATTGGCAGAGAAACTATTGGAGTCAATGGGCTTTTTATTTGGAGAGCTTAGAGGAGGCCTCGCGATAAGTACAGTTTTAGTTGGTGCTTTGCTTGCAGCCTCTACGGGTGTTGTAGGTGCTAGTGTTGTTGCTATGGGAGTTATATCCCTTCCTGTTATGTTAAAGTATAACTACAGTAAAGAGTTAGCAACAGGTACTATATGTGCATCAGGAACTTTAGGACAAATTATACCACCATCTATCGTTTTGATTATATTGGGTGATGTTTTTCAAGTTCCAGTAGGTGATTTGTTCCAAGCAGCTGTTTGGCCAGGTCTTGCTTTGGTTGGCGCATATATCATTTATATCTTGATACTCTCTTTTTTAAATAAAAATGTTGCTCCTGCAATTGAACTTGATGATAATGTCGGTACAAAATCCCAACAAGTTATCAAAGCACTTTGGGCTATCATTCCCCCTCTTGTTCTCATTGTACTTGTTTTAGGTTCTATTTTTGCAGGTGTTGCAACTCCAACCGAGTCAGCAGCAGTTGGTGGTATTGGTGCGATTTTACTCTCAGTGATATATAAAGAGTTTTCTTTTGCTCTTATACATGAAGCGTCACTTGAAACTGTAAAAATAACAGCGATGGTTTTTGGTATTTTGATAGGAGCAACAGCTTTTTCAATGGTCTTTACATACACCGGAGGTGATGCTATTGTTGAAGAGTTTATGTTAGGACTACCTGGTGAAAAATGGGGTTTTATCATACTCTCAATGCTTGCTATCATGGTACTTGGATTTTTTATTGACTTTATTGAAATTTCCTATATCATTGTTCCAATCTTAGTTCCAATTGCTGAAGCTATTGGATTAAATCCTGTTTGGTTTGCAATACTCATTGCGATGAACTTGCAAACTTCATTTTTAACACCACCTTTTGGATTTAGTCTATTTTATCTCAAAGGTGTTGCACCACCAGAGGTAAAAACTACGCATATCTATAAAGGTGTTATGCCATTTATTGCTATCCAAGTCTTTATTTTGATACTTTTAACTATTTTTCCAGAGGTTTTTGGTATCTCTCCATTTTAAATTCAGAGTAATCAGTAGGCAAGAAATATTGCTTGTCTACTGAAAATATCATATAATTTTTATTTTTTATTGTTAAAATTTTATAAAGTGACACAAAGGACATATAATGACTTTATTAAATGGTGCATATCTTGATTTTTATAACAAGATTACTAAGAGTCTTCCACAAGACAGAATATTTACAGATCCACTTCATACATTAGCCTATGGTACGGATGCTTCTTTTTATAGATTGATACCAAAAATAGTCATTTGGGCTCAAAGCGCACAAGAAGTGAGCCTCATACTTAAAGAATCAAGTGCCCTTTCATTACCTGTTGTATTTAGAGCCGCAGGTACATCTTTATCAGGTCAAGCTATTACTGATTCTATTCTTATCGTTACTTCACGCGATTGGAATGGTGTATATATAAGTGAAGATGCAGCGACTATAAGATTAGAACCTTCAGTTGTTGGAGCAGACGCAAATATAAAACTTCTGCCATATGGCAAAAAAATTGGACCAGATCCTGCGAGTATCGGTGCTGCTATGATAGGTGGGATTGCCGCAAATAATGCAAGCGGTATGTGTTGTGGTACGACAGATAACTCTTATAAAACTCTCAAACATATGAAAATAATCCTTCATGATGGAAGTGAGTTAGATACAGGCAATAAAAAAAGTATAGAAAAGTTTGTTGAAACACATGGTAGTATGGTAGAGAGTATAAAAGCTCTTGCAAAAAGAGTAAGAGACAATAAAGAACTATATGACAAAATTGTTCGTAAATTTAAGATTAAAAATACATGTGGTTACTCACTTAACGCTCTTGTCGATTTTGAAGACCCTATCGAGATAATCCAACATCTCATGATAGGTAGTGAGGGAACGCTAGGTTTTATAAAAGACATTACTTTTAAAACGGTTCCTGAGTATAAAGATAAAGCAAGTGCATTAATGATATTTAAAAATGTTAAAGATGCCTGTGATGCTGTAATAACAATGCGTACAAAGTGTCGCACGAGAATGGAGAATGCAGAGGTTGATGCAGCAGAGATTATGGATAGAGCAGCGCTTAGAAGTGTTGAAGACGTGGAAGGTATGCCGGCATTTTTGAAAACTCTCAGTGATACAGCAACAGCTGTTTTAGTAGAAACAAGAGCGCCAAATGCTGAAGTCTTAGATACAAATATACAAAGAATACTCTCTGAATTAGCGCATATAGAACCAGAGATGCCATTAAGATTTACAAAAGATGTGGCAGAATATACAAAGTATTGGAAAATAAGAAAAGGCCTTTTTACAGCTGTTGGTGCAGCAAGAGAAACTGGTACTACTTGTATTATCGAAGATGTTGCTTATCCTATAGAAGATTTAGCAAATGGTACACTAGAACTTCAAGAGATGTTTAAAAAGTATGGTTATGATGAAGCTATTATCTTTGGACACTCGCTTGATGGAAATTTACATTTTGTTTTTAATCAAACATTTGATGATCCAAAAGAGATTGAACGCTACGAAAACTTTATGTCAGAAATTGCTGAACAAGTTGCTACAAAATACAAGGGAAGCTTAAAAGCAGAACATGGTACGGGAAGAAATATGGCTCCTTTTGTTGAACTAGAGTGGGGCGAAGATGCTTATACTCTTATGAAAGAGATAAAGCATATCTTTGATCCAAGAAGTCTTATAAATCCTGGTGTGATTTTAAATAATGATCCAAAAGTACACCTTAAAAACTTTAAGTTTATGCCACGTACGGATGATTTGATAGATAAGTGTATTGAGTGTGGTTTTTGTGAACCAAAATGTCCTTCAAATATTTTAACAATTACACCAAGACAAAGAATAGTAGCAAACAGATATATGAGCACTTTAAAAAGTCAAGGCAAAAGTGAGGAGTTAAAAGAGTTTGAAAAAATGTATCAATATGATGGCATTGAAACTTGTGCAACTTGTCAACTCTGTTCACTTGCTTGTCCAGTAGCCATCGATACAGGAAGTCTGACAAAAAAACTAAGAGAAAAACAGATTGGAGCACTAGGCCATAAGATAGCTTGGAGTATTGCAAATCACTATGGGGCAGTCCTTAGTATAGGACGTGTTGCTTTAAGTGCTGTTAAGGGTGTGAATAAAATTATACCAAATAGCACAATGAGTGCGATGAGCACAGGGCTTAGAAACTTAAGTGGAGACAAGCTTCCTCTATGGTCATCTTCTTTGCCATCTGGTGTAAGACAAAAGGGTAAACCAACGCTAAAGAGTGAAGAAAAAGTTGTCTATTTTTCTTCTTGTATTAATAGAACTATGGCAAATCCAAGACAACCAAATGATGAAAAAAACTTAGATGAGGTAATTATAGGGATACTTGAGAGAGCAGGTTATGAAGTAATCATACCTAATAACCCAGAAGGCCTTTGCTGTGGTATGCCTTTTAGCTCAAAAGGTTATAAAGAAGAGGGTAAAAAGAAGTCAAAAGAGTTGGAAAATGCACTAAGACTTGCAAGTAAAAATGGACGATATCCAATTTTATGTGATATGAGTCCTTGTAGTAAAACGATAGAGCAAAACTTTCCAAAAGATATCAAGGTACATGACACGATAGAGTTTATTTTGGACTTTTTGGTTGATAAGTTGGAGTTTAAGCAAGTCGATGACCCGATTGTGATACACACTACATGTAGTACAAGAAAGACTGGACTTGCTGAGAAATTTGAACAAATCGCACGGATGTGTAGTGCAAATGTAACAGTACCAACAGATGTCGGTTGTTGTGGGTTTGCAGGAGATAGAGGGTTTACCTTTCCAGAACTAAACAAATCAGCCCTTAGACATTTAAAATCTTCAATTCCTTCAAATGTAAAATATGCTTTTTCAACAAGTAAAACTTGTGAAATTGGGCTGAGTGAGGAGAGTGGTATTGATTATAAATCTATCTTTTACTTAGTGGATAGATGTACAAAATAGTCTTCATATAAGTTAAAAAGTCACTGAAAAAATGAGTGACTTTTTAACTACTTTTTTACTTAAAATAATTTTATTTATACACTACTTTTAGTATTTTTTAACATATGGTTTATTTAATAAAAGAAATGCTAAAATAATCCAATTTTATCTATTGTAATTTAATAACAATGCTATTACAATTTGATAAATTATCTGTAAATAAGGGTTATTTCTATGGAACTCAACTTAGTTGTAGAGGGCTTAAAATTTATGGTTCTGGGAATGGTTACTGTATTCTTGTTTTTGATACTTTTAGTAATCGTTTTAAATTTTCAGGCTAAGATTTTAAATAAGTTTTTCCCTCCAAAAGCTATACCTACAGAAGGTAGGAAGACTTCAGTAGCAAGTACATCTTCAAAAGATGTCAAAGCACAAGTAGCTGCTATAACAGCGGCAATCCAAACTTTTAAAAATTCAAAGTAGTGTAAAGGGTAGGTGATGGCAAAGAAATACATAGACATAATGGATACCACTTTTAGAGATGGTTTCCAGTCTGTTTTTGGTGGACGTGTACTGATGGATGATTTTATGCCAGCAGTTGCAGCGGCACGAGAAGCTGGTATAAAGCATTTTGAGTTCGGTGGTGGTGCTAGATTTCAAAGTCTTTTCTTTTATCTCAATGAAAACGCATTTGAGATGATGGATAAGTTTAGAGAGATGGCAGGACCAGAAGCAAATCTTCAAACATTGGCACGTGGTGTAAATACAGTTATGCTCGACACAGGGAGTCGTGAGCTTATTGATTTGCATGCAAAGATGTTTAAAAAACACGGTACGACTACTATAAGAAATTTTGATGCATTAAATGATGTTGAAAACTTAAAGTATAGTGCTGAGCGTATAAGTCATCATGGGTTAAAACATGAAGTTGTTGTAACTATGATGGATTTACCTCCAGGATGTGTTGGTGCACATGATGTTGCTTTTTATGAAAAAACTCTTAGAAGCATACTTGATGCAGGGCTACCATATGATAGCGTTTGTTTTAAAGATGCAAGCGGTACTTCAAGTCCACAAAAAGTTTATGAAACAATTAAAATGGCAAAAAAACTCTTACCAGAAAATACACATGTAAGATTGCATACTCACGAGACAGCAGGAGTGAGTGTAGCTTGTTATCTAGCAGCTTTGGAAGCTGGAGCAGATGGTATAGACTTGGCAGCATCTCCTGTAAGTGGTGGCACAAGTCAGCCAGATATCCTTACTATGCTTCATGCTGTAAAAGGTAAAGGCTATGACCTTGGTGGATTAGAGTTAGAAAAAATCTTAAAGTATGAGGAAGTACTACAAGATTGTTTAAAAGACTATTTTATGCCACCAGAAGCAACACAAGTTTCTCCGTTGATTCCTTTTTCTCCTATGCCAGGAGGAGCACTTACAGCAAATACACAAATGTTAAGAGACAATAATATCCTAGAAAAATTTCCAGAAGTTATCAAAGCTATGAGAGAAGTTGTTGAAANNCCTGTTTCACAATTTTATTTCCAACAAGCATTTAACAATGTTATGTTTGGAGCATGGAAAAAGATAGCCGAAGGTTATGGAAAGATGGTGCTTGGGTATTTTGGGCATACACCAGCTGTACCAGATAGTGATATAGTAAATTTGGCAAGTGAGCAATTAAAAATGGAGCCTACGACTAAAAATGCAGTAGATATTGCAGATGGTGATGCAACAAAGTCACTTTCACATGTAAGAAGCATTTTAGAAAAAGAGGGTATCGAAATTAACGATGAAAACATATTTATAGCAGCTTCTTGTAAAGAAAAAGGTATAGCTTTTTTAAAAGGTGAAGCAAAAGTAAATGTAAGAAAAAATGACAATGTAGCAAAACAGGAGAAAAAAGCAGTGGCAAATTCAAATGGTGAGTATACAGTAATTGTAAATGGTGAAAAATTTAATGTACAAGTCAGTGAAGGTTTAGATGCTTCTGTTGAAGTAAAGTCGATTACGCCTGTTATCCAAGCAGCCCCAACAGCTTCATCAGCAAGTGGAGCAGAAGTAAAAGCTTCTCTTCCTGGTTCAGTTTTTAAGCTAGTAGCCAATGTGGGTGACAGTGTAAATGAGGGTGATGTAATCCTTGTATTAGAAGCTATGAAAATGGAGATAGAAATTGTTGCTCCATGTGATGGTGTAGTCAAATCGATTAACGTAGCACAAGGTCAGAGTGTAGAAAATGGCCAGTTATTAGCAGTGATATAAGGGATTTGTGTATGAAGAAACTCCTGTTAGTTATTGCAACTATTATGCTTTTTGCATTTACACCACTTAGTGCTGCAGATGCTCAAGAAACACTCGCTACACAACAAGTGCAAGAGTATCACTCAAAAAATATACAAGAGCTTTTTGTAAGTTTTTATGAATCAACGGGTATAAATGCATTTTTAAACCCTGTTGAGGGATTAATGTCACATGGGCATGAACTATCTGTGTTTTCACAAACAGCTGGAAGAGTTATCATGATTTTTGTGGCATTTGTATTATTTTATCTAGCGATTGCAAAAGGGTTCGAGCCGTTGTTACTCATACCTATCGCTTTTGGTGGTTTGCTTGCAAATATTCCTGTTGCAGATATTGCAGGACCTGAGGGATTTTTAGGAATCCTTTTTAATATGGGCATCAATACAGGATTGTTTCCTCTTATCATCTTCATGGGTGTTGGAGCAATGACCGATTTTGGACCGCTTCTAGCAAATCCAAAAACTGCTCTACTTGGTGGTGCAGCGCAATTTGGTATATTTGGAACATTGGTTGGAGCTGTCGCACTGACACAATATACTTCAATATTTGATTTTAGTTTGCAAGATGCAGCTGCAATTGGTATTATAGGAGGGGCTGATGGTCCTACCTCTATCTTTGTTGCTTCAAAGCTTGCTCCAGATTTACTTGGAGCAATTGCTGTTGCTGCATACTCTTATATGGCATTAGTTCCTATTATCCAACCTCCAATTATGAGAGCACTTACAACTAAAGAAGAGCGTAAAATAAAGATGGAACAATTAAGAGAAGTATCTAAATTAGAAAAGATTATTTTCCCTTTAACAGTGATAATTCTATCTATTTTAATACTTCCAGAATCTACTCCTTTGATTGGAGCATTGGCTTTTGGTAATTTTGTTAAAGAATCAGGTGTTGTCGCAAGATTATCAGACACTTTACAAAATTCATTGATAAATATTGTGACAATCTTTTTAGGTCTTTCAGTAGGCTCAAAACTAGCAGCTGAGAAGTTTTTAGTTGCAGAAACACTAGGTATTTTAGTGTTAGGTCTTGTAGCGTTTTCAATGGGAACTGCTGCTGGTGTTCTTATGGCAAAACTAATGAATAAATTTAGTTCACAAAAAATAAATCCTCTCATTGGTGCAGCTGGAGTAAGTGCTGTTCCTATGGCTGCTCGTGTTGCAAACAAAGAGGGAATGAAAGAAGATCCAACAAATATGCTTTTAATGCNNTAATGCATGCAATGGGTCCAAATGTCGCTGGTGTTATAGGTTCTGCTGTTGCTGCTGGTGTACTTTTGTCAATATTTAAATAAGGAAATAGGATTATGTCTAAGGTAAATGGATTGGAAGAGTTAGGGTTGTCAAATATAGGCACAGTCTATCACAATCTTAGTTATGACGAGCTTTTCAAGCACGAAACCAAAAACAAAGAAGGTATGTTGTCTTCAGGTGGAACATTTTCAGTAGATACTGGGATATTCACAGGGCGTAGTCCAAAAGATAAATATTTTGTAGATCAAGAACCATCAAATAAATATATCTCTTGGGGCAATATAAACAAAAAAATTTCAGTTGAAATATTTGATGAGTTGTTTGAAAAAGTAAAAGTACAGCTTTCAAATAAAGATATATATGTGCAAGATGCATACTGTGGTGCTGCTCCTGAGAGTAGAAAAAGCATACGAGTCGTAACTGAACTTGCTTGGCAAGCACATTTTGTGAAAAATATGTTTATTCGTCCATCAGAAGAGGAGTTGGAAGACTTTGCACCAGAATTTACTATCTATAATGCTTGTAAATTAAGTAATGATGATTATGAAAAGCATGGATTACATTCAGATGTATTTGTTGTATTTAATGTTGAAAAAAATATAGCTATCATTGGTGGTACTTGGTATGGCGGAGAGATGAAAAAAGGTGTTTTCTCGATGATGAACTACTGGTTACCACTAGAGGGGAAACTCTCTATGCACTGTTCTGCAAATGTTGGAGA
>DKEY01000101.1:0-696 GCA_002469305.1 Sulfurospirillum sp. UBA6810 | reverse complement strand
ATGATGAACATGGTTGGGATGATAAGGGAGTGTTTAATTTTGAAGGTGGATGCTATGCAAAGTGTATAGGGCTTGATCCACAAAGTGAACCAGAGATATATGGAGCTATTAAACGTGACGCTCTTTTAGAAAATGTAGTTATGAATGAAGATGGAAAAATTAATTTTAATGATGGAAGCAAAACTGAAAATACAAGAGTTTCGTATCCAATAACTCATATCCAAAACCACAAACGTTCTCTTAAAGCACCACATCCTAAGAAAATTATATTTTTAACAGCTGATGCATTTGGTGTTTTACCTCCAGTATCACGACTTACTAAAGAGCAAGCAATGTACTACTTTATGAGTGGATATACTGCTAAAGTTGCTGGAACAGAGAGAGGTATTACTGAACCTGTTGCAACTTTTAGCTCATGTTTTGGTGAAGCATTTTTACCTTTACATCCAACAGTATATGCAAAACTTCTTGGAGAAAAGATAGAAAAACATGGTGTTGACGTATATCTTGTTAACACAGGATGGTCAGGAGGTTCATATGGTGTTGGTAAAAGGATGAGTATCAAAGCGACTCGTACTTGTATTAATGCCATACTAGATGGCAGTATAGAAAATTCAGACTTTGAACAAACTCCTATATTTGGACTTAGTATTCCAAAAGAGTTAGCAGGGGTAGATTCAAATATCTTGAATCCAA
>DKEY01000113.1:558-5295 GCA_002469305.1 Sulfurospirillum sp. UBA6810 | reverse complement strand
GATCAACTGTATTACTCTCCATACCAGCTAAGTGACCGATGTTATAGTGAACATTTACTCTATCTAAGATTTTAAGTGTTTTAAAATTCCATTTTACAACTTGTGAATCAACATACAATGAAGTATATATCTCACCATCAACATTTGAATACTGGTTATGCAAAGGTCCAAGGCCCAACTCTACTTGACCATGAAGTGCTTTTTTCATATCAAGGATAGGTATACCATATGGATCTTTTGCAGCATAATCTTTGTTTTTAATCAAATTTTGAATTTTTGAAAAACTATAAACAGAAGCGTGAGTATCAAGCTTTCCACAAACCACAATATACTCACCCGTTGGGTCTATATCAACACCATGTGGAGATTTTGGCTCAGGAATCAAGAACAATGCATCATTTTTTACAGCTACATCCATAGGAATAACTCTGTGGTCATTTACTATTTTTACATTTTTTGGATTTTTTGCAAGCTCTGCTAGTTTTTTCCAGTTATATACATGTAAATAATCTGTATCATTTCTACTCATACCCGCTTCATTTGGTGGCATACCAACTTCGATACCGCCTGTGTACATCTCAGAGTTAAATGAGTTTGTAAAACCCCAGCCATGACTGACATTTTTACCAGCATCACTCAAATCTTGCATATAAGGTGGTAGTTCGATTGTAAAAGAGTCATTTGGTTGGATACGACCTTTTTCATGATTGAATTTCCACATAGTTACGCCACCACGATATGTCTCTTTATAATCTTCAATCGGATGGTATTCATTATCAAATGGAGCGCCATACTGTGCTGCTTCGATGATATATTCTGAGTCTTGAGTAAAGAAAGATCCACCATGTTCTGATTTAAAAACAGGATTGACAACAATCTGTTTTGTTTCAAAGTCATGTAAATCAATAATAGCTATACGAGGATTTGCTTTATCATTTATAGCAAGCCACTTTCCATCAACAGCACCCTTTGTTTCAGAGAGTGCAGGGTGGTGAGTATCTCCCCATGTTATCTCTTTTCCTCTAATCTTTCCTTGTGCCAGTACTTTTTTACTCTCTTCATCAAAACCATAACCTTGCCAAGGTTCAGGAGTAAAAACACCTATATACTTTAATAACCTCATAGAAGGTACACCATATACCATTACTTGTCCAGACTGCCCGCCAGAACTAAAGATGAAATACTTGTCATGCACACCTGTTGGGTTATAGGTTTTTGCAGCACGAACGACATCAGCCTCGCTCAAACCTCTCTCTTTCATCACTTTTTCCAATGCAGGTTCGCCAGCACCAAAAGATACTGTACTAAAAAGTGCACTTGAAACGAGTAGCGATGAAAAAAGTTTAAAGCCTTTCTCCATAATTGCCTCCTTAAATGTAAGAGCTAAACTAAATAAATATTAAAAATTTAACACTTATTTAACACTTGCTTCTGAAACGAAGTTTATACTATCCCCAGTTTCTTTTTGGTCGCTATTATAATAATTATAAAAAAAACTTTTAATAGTTGCATTTGTGTGACTTTTTAATTATTGTGTCAGTTGAATTGAGAATTGAGCTCCATTTTCATAATTTGAAGCGGTTATGCTTCCATGAAATTGATTTTCAATGATGAGTTTAGTCATATAAAGACCTATTCCTGTTGAAGGTTTGAGTTTATTGCTGAGAAAGGGTTTAAATATATCATCAATCACAGAAGCTTTAATCCCTCCTGCATTATCAGAAATGATGATAAAGACGGTATTTTCTACTTTTTTTGTTTCTATACTGATAAGTGGATGCGTTATCTGCGAAGTTTTCATGATATCAACACTATTTTGTACTATCGACAAAATAACTTGTGCAAGACTATTTTGATTTCCATATATCTTAAGATGAGGCATAATCTTTTTTTGTATAGTGATTGAATTATCTTTAAATGAAGAATCTAGTATTTTTAGAGCTTGGTTAATCGACTCTTCTATAATAAAATTATCACTCTCTGTATGTTTATAAAAGTTTTCAAAGTTAGTGATGGTTTCAGACATAAATTGGATCAGCTCTTCATTCTTACTTGCTTCTTCGATGAGTTCTGGGTCTGATATTTTATTTCTTATGTACATACAGTTAAAATTTAATTGTGCCAAAGGCTGTCTCCACTGATGCGCTATGATAGCTATCATTTCACCTAATGCTGCAAACTTTGCCTGCTGTATCATTATCTTGTCTTTGAGGCGCTCTTTTGAAATATCTTGAATACTAATGATAATGAGCGTTTCTTCATCCTCTCCACTAGCACCAATAGAGATACGAATTGGAAAATACTCTCCCTTTTTATTTTTAGCTTCTATTTCACGAGGCTCTTCTTTGTGTTTGATTGTCAATAGCTTTTTATAATGCAAAAATTCATCTTGCAAACAATCTTTAGATATGAGAGTGTCAAAAAAAGGCTGATTTAAAACTTCCTCTTTAGAGTACCCAAAGAGTTTATTTGCCATTTTATTGTAAGTTTGTATTTTTAATTGATTGTTTAGTGTTATGATGGCATTTGTATTAGATTCTATTATCGTATTTGAATAGTCTTTTTGTCTTAGAGCTTCATTTGTTGTTTCAATAATCCTTTTTGTAGCTGGTCTAAAAATAAAAAGTGCTTCAAAAATAAGCGTCAAGAGGGTAAATAGAAAAATAAAAAGTTCAACATTTTGAAGATTTACTATACTATCTTCTGTAGTATTTATATAAAGTGAAGTTGCCAAATCTAACTCTTGAAGAAGCCTTTGAGAATTTTGTAAGATATAGGTCAAACTTCTTCCATCACGATTCTCTTCAAATCTTTTTGCATGATAGAGATAATCTCGAATACTTTTATCTAAGTTATAGGGTGCGCTAAAATATATTTTTTTTAATTCATTTGACATAGGAAAAGACATCAAAAGCTCATGTGCCTCCTCCATACTGATGATGGTTGTTTTCAAATTTTCAGTTTTATAATAAATAGCATATAGAGCTATTTGTTGTGATAAAAGACCTTGTTTACTACTAAGGTTAATAATCTTTCCATCATTTGATTGACTACTTATAAGATGTTTGAGATTATAATAGGCCAAAGCTGATAACAACGCTATGAGAGATAAAGCAAAAACATATCTTCTTGTATAATTTACGCTTTTGAGTGTCAAAAGAGTTCCTTTGTAATATAAAATAATAAATTAAAAAATATGTTACAATAATTTTTAATTAAAGAGAAATAACTTGAAGGGTAACTATGTTGGAAAAACATAAGTTTGTTTTAAAAAATAGCACAATTTTACTTGCTGAAGATGAAGAAAACCTTAGGAATAGTTTTGCAAAAGTACTTTTACTCTATGTAGGTGCTGTGTGCACGGCATCTGATGGAGAAGAAGCATTGAGTCTCTATGCAACAAAAAAACCAGACATCATCATCACAGATATGAAGATGCCAAAGATAAATGGAATTGATTTTATAAAAACAGTAAGAGAAAACAATAAAGATATTCCAATCATAGTAACAAGTGCTTATACAGATAAAGAGCTATTACTTGAATCCATTAAACTTTCACTCGTAGAGTATATAGTAAAACCCATAAGAGAGAGTGAACTCATCAAACTGTTGGAGATGTGTGCAAACGTAATCCTCGATAAAACAAAAACTGTTCTTCATATCGATGAATACCATACTTATGATTATACTAATAAGATTTTGAAATATAGAGAAACTTATATTACACTCACAAACAAAGAGGTTGATTTTTTTGAAATGCTATTATCTCATAGAGGCAATCTAGTCACAAGACAAGCCATAGAAGATAAACTCTATATTTATGAAGAAGCCCCACCATCTGCACTCAAAAACCTTGTATTTAAACTAAGAAAAAAGATTGGAAATGATATCATAAAAACTGTTGGTAACTTAGGTTATACAATTCAATGATAGAAAGATGAGCGACTAAAAAGAGACTACGTATAATGTACAATTATCCTCAAATTTAATATTTCAAAGAGGAGAATTAATGAAAAAAATTATTTTGGTTTTTACAGTGTTGCTTGCTACATCTCTATTTGCAGCTGATGGAGAAGCCATATATAAAACAAAATGTTTTTCTTGTCATGGTGCTAAAGCAGTAAAATCAGCACTCAATAAGTCAAAAGTTATAGCTGGTTGGGAAGCTGAAAAAATTATCCAGTCACTCAATGACTATAAAAATGGCTTGGGTGGACCTATGAAAGCAGTAATGAAACCAATAGTTTCTAAACTAAGTGACGAAGAGATAAAAGCTGTTGCTAGTACAATAGCTGCTTATAAATAAATCTCCTATTTGAGTTTATTCTCTTTTTATCAATGAAGATTGAGTATCTAAAAGAGCCCAAATGGGCTCTTTTGTTATTTGACTTCGTAAGTCTCTTCGGGTTTCATTTCGATGACTTTCCAAGGAAGTCCGTGAATGTTAAGGTCATCCATAAATGGCTTTGCATCAAAGTTTTCCATATTAAATACACCTTTGCCACTCCACTTGCCCTCTAACATCATCTTTGCACCTATCATCGCAGGAACGCCTGTTGTGTAGCTTACTGCTTGTGCTCCTGTTTCACGGTAACACTCTTGGTGGTCACANNATACTTTTTTTGCTTTTCCATCTTTGCTTCCTGTGATAACACAACCGATATTTGTAAAGCCTACTGTACGTGGTCCAAGACTAGCAGGGTCTGGTAAAAGCTTTGTTAAAAGTTGGATTGGAAC
>DKEY01000113.1:0-421 GCA_002469305.1 Sulfurospirillum sp. UBA6810 | reverse complement strand
TCCCACTTCATCATGATTTCCATAGGTTTTGTCTCTATCCACTTTCCATCTTCCCAGTATCTTCCGTTTGAACTTACTTCTCGCAGATTAATTTCTGGATTAAAGTTTGTAGCAAAAGGATATCCATGATCTCCTGCATTACAATCTAGGATATCTATATAATTTATCTCATCAAAAAGATACTGCTGCGCATACGCACAGTAAACATTTGTCACACCTGGATCAAACCCACTACCTAAAAGTGCCATAATACCAGCATCTTTAAACGCTTTATCTCTTGCCCACTGCTCTTTGTACTCAAACTTTGCAGTATCTGGGTGCTCATAGTTTGCCGTATCTAGGTATGGGACTTTTGTTTTCACACAAGCATCCATGATAGTTAAATCTTGATAAGGAAGTGCTATATTCATAACCAAATCAG
>DKEY01000135.1 GCA_002469305.1 Sulfurospirillum sp. UBA6810 | reverse complement strand
CAACTGAAGCTGACAAATCTATCATCTTTTGTAGAACAAAAAAAGAAGTTGACAGACTCTCAACAGCACTTGTAGCTGTTGGACACTTGGCAAAAGGACTTCATGGAGATATGGAGCAAAATCAAAGAGAAACTGTTATAAAAGCATTTAGAAGTATGCCTTCTGGTATTCTTGTAGCAACTGACGTTGCAGCACGTGGTTTAAATGTTGCTGATATCACACATGTTTTTAACTTCCATATGCCATTTGACCCAGAGAGTTATGTTCACCGTATAGGAAGAACTGGTCGTGCTGGTAAAAAAGGTACAGCGATAACACTTGTAACTCCTATGGAGTATCACTCAATGCAGAGAATTGCAAAAAAAGTTGGTACAAATTTACAACAAAAACTCGTCCCAACTCTTGGCGATGTTACTGAGAGCAGACTTACAAAACTAGCTGATTCAATCACAAATGCAACTTTAAATGACAGCGCACAAAAATTATTAAATGCTCTAGAAGAAAATATGGATTTAGCACAAATTTCACTCAAACTTATCTCTATGCTTTTAGACAAGCATACTCCACAAGGACCTGATAGAATAGGACTTGACAAGAAAACTCTTACAAGTGTTATCCAAAGACTTGGTGAAAAAGAGCAAAGCAAGAGAAACTCACGATATGGAAGAAATCCTAGAAGTAGAAGTGGTGGTGGCGATAGAGATAGAAATAGAAGTCGTGATGGTGGTGGAAGCCGTGACGGTAGAGGCTCTCGTGATGGCGGTAGCCGTGATGGTGCACGCTCAGGAAGTAGAGACGGTAGTCGCCCTTCAGGTTCACGCGATGGTGGCCGTCCAGCAAACAGAGATGGTGGCGGAAGTCGTGACGGTGGCAACAGAGCACCAAGAGGCAGAAGCTCATCTAGTCGCGATAGAGGCTAAAACTTTTTTACATGTAAGGAATTTTCCTTACATGTAAAGACTATTTATTTTTAATATTCTCTTCAAAATGATTTATGTTTAACACTATAAATTTATAAGAAACATATATCAAAACTGGCCAAACACTGAGCCACAGTAATCCAGAAGTATAATCTACCATTGTTCTATCCTAATAATGATGTGAATCAGACTGAACTTCGTCTGAGGTGATTTTCTCTTTATCCATTGATTTCCACACAAGATAAATATAGCCTAAAACAAATGGAACTCCTAAAGATACATAACTCATAGCACTGAGTGTATAGTGAGATCCTGAACTATTTTCTATCGTCAAAGAGCTTGCAAAATCACTCAAAGATGGATAGATTGTCGTATTGTTAAATCCTAAAAGACAAAAGATACTCAAAACTACCAAAACTGTTCCAACACCACTAAACCAGATACCTTTAGTGCTTTGTTTAAATAGTGCTATAAATATCGCATAAAGAACTAAAAGTGTTCCCAATAAAAACAAAACTAAAAGTATAGGATTTGCCAAGAAGTTTGCTAGAAACTTGTACTCTACTATATATATCTTTGCTCCATCATAAGCAAAGCCACTCATAAAAAGAAGCATTACAACGACTGTAACAAAAAAACCAACAAACATGATAGCATCTTTAAATAGTTGGACTTTTGTATTGTTGATGATTTGAGATTCTGCAATATTGTTTATAAAATAGAGTTCAGCCTGAACACGTGCTAAGAAAAAAAGTGTCAATCCAAGCGCAACATTAAAAGGATTGAGAACTGCTTCAAGTCCATAAGTTGGTAGAGTCCAAGCGGATAAATTCATATCGTTTTTTATAAAATTACCTCCCGTAAAAAGTGTCCCAACAGCAATACCTATGAGGATAATCCCTATGCTCCCATTGATAAAAAGAAATGTCTCATACATACGAGACCCAAAGAGATTGTCAGGCTTTTTTCTATACTCGTACGATACTGCTTGGATGATAAAACAAAAGAGTATAGCCATCCATACATAATACGCCCCACCAAAACTTACTGAGTAAAACAGAGGAAAAGCAGCAAACAATGCTCCCCCAAACATAACTAAAGAGGTAAATGAAAGCTCCCATTTTCTTCCCAAAGATGCCACTAAAACATCTCTTTGTTTTTCATCTTTTGCAATGGTGTAAAGAAGTGTTTGCCCACCTTGAACAAAGGTGATAAAAACAAATAAAGCCCCAATAAGAGAGACTAAAAACCACCAGTACTGTTGCAATGATAAAAGTGATAAATTTTCAAACATACTACTCTCCTTCTGGGCCAATTTTTATCTGCTTGAGCATTATCTTTATCTCAGCAATTAAAAGGCCCGTAAATATAAGGGTAAAAAGACTTAAGGTAATCATAACAGCATTTGTATCTATACTAGAGGTTGCAACTCCAACGGGAAGCATATTTTGTATCGCCCAAGGCTGTCTTCCAACCTCTGCTACAATCCAGCCAGCTTCTCCAGCCACATAACCTAAAGGTATAGAAAAAAGTGCTGCATAAAGTATCGCTTTTTTCTCTGCTATCTTTCCTATCATACTAAAATACAAGACGATAAAAAAGAGTCCTAAAAACCAGCTACCAAGTCCGACCATGATATGAAAACTATAAAAAGTAAGTCCAATTGGAGGGATGATATCTTTTGGGTCATTAAGATATCCATATCCCATATAGCATTGATTTTCTCTGAAAACGCTCAAATACTCTTGTGCTTTTTGTGTATCATTTGTCTTCTTCGCATCTTTGTAATTTCTCAATGCGTCGATAGCTATCTTCCCTTGATCTATTTTCGTTTGAGCTGGAATGATATTTAACTCTTTGTTCCCAAAAACCAAATCATCAATCCCTGGAACAAAAGCATTGATATTTCTATACCCTAAAAAAGAGAGTGCATAAGGCACTTCAATCGACCAGATAAACTCATCTTGATGATCACCTATCTCTTTTTGCGTGTTCAACTGTCCTATAGCCACGATACCTGCTCTTGTCTGTCCATCATAAAGTCCTTCCATAGCAGCTAGTTTTGTAGGTTGCTTTTGAGCAACTTGATAGGCAGACTCATCTCCAGTTCCAAGTAAAAATATAGAAGTGAGAAGTCCAAAAGATGCTGCAACTATCATACTACGCTTTGCGAAAAGAACATCACGATTTTTAAGTAAAAACCAGCTACTAATCCCCACTACAAAGAGTGAGCCCATAACATATCCACTACTTACGGTGTGTAAAAATTTTGATACTGCGTTTGGATTGAGCAAAACATCCCAAAAGTTTTTCATTTCAAATCTAGCACTATCTGGATTAAACTCCATCCCTACTGGATTTTGCATCCAGCCATTTGCGACAAGTATCCAAAGAGCTGAAAGATTTGAACCGATAGCCACTAACCACGTCGAAAGCAAATGCATCTTTTTTGAAACCTTGTTCCAACCAAAAAACATAACAGCAAAAAAGGTTGACTCCATAAAAAATGCCATAATTCCCTCTATCGCTAGAGGAGCACCAAAGATATCTCCAACTATCCAAGAGTAATTTGACCAGTTTGTCCCAAATTCAAACTCCAAAATGATACCTGTTGCTAAGCCTATAGCAAAATTGATAGCAAAAAGAGTCATCCAAAATTTTGTGATTTTTTTCCACTCATCATTCCCAGTTTTTACATAGATACTCTCCATAATCGCAACGATAAAAGAGAGTCCCAAAGTTAGAGGAACAAAAAGCCAGTGATAAAGTGCAGTGAGTGCAAATTGCGCACGCGAGAGGTCTACAAGAAGTGTACTTTCCATAGTTTACCTTTGTATTTTTGTAAGGTTTTCTATGACATGATTTGCTCTATCTTTGTCATTGGAAAACTGTGTTTGTAAAATATTAGGGAAAAACAAGATTTTTAAAACAGCAAAAAATATAAAAAGCTTCAGCCCTATGATAAGCCAAAGCTTCTTTCCTACTTTCATACTCTTAAATCCATCAATGTAAAAAAAGAAGATTTTTTTCAAAATGTCCATAAATAACCTAATGTAATTTTTTTATTAAGTTATCATTATAATATTATGGTACTTAAAAGAAAATTTCAATTTCTTCTTCGATACTCTTCATATCCAAATTTGCTTGTCACTTCGTATGTGCCATCTTTTCTTAACACTGCTAAATCAGGAAGTTTTATGCCATTGAACGTTGTGTTTTTTACGATAGTGTAGTGAATCATATCTTCAAAGATAAGCTTATCTCCAGCCCTCAAAGGTGCATCAAAAGAGTAATCACCCATGATATCCCCAGCTAGACAAGTATTGCCCCCAAGGCGATATGTATAGGCTTTTTCTCCAGCCTCTCCTGCTCCTCTTATGCTTGCACGATATGGCATAGCAAGAGTATCAGGCATATGCGCTTCGGCTGAGCTATCCAAGATAGCGATATCCATGCCATTTTTCACGACATCAAGTACACTCACAACCAAAGGTCCACTTTGCCAACCAACTGCTTCACCTGGTTCGATATAAACTTCTACACCATACTTTGCTTTAAAGTTTTTGATAAGCTCTATAAGCTTTTGTACATCATAATCTTCACGGGTTATATGGTGCCCTCCACCGAAGTTTATCCACTTCATTTGAGGTATATACTCACCAAACTTCTCTTCAAAGCCTTTGAGTACCTCTTCAAGTGCATCCACATCTTGCTCACAAAGTGCGTGAAAATGAAGCCCCTCAATGCCCTCTAACTCTTCAGGTAAAAATTGTTCTTTTGTGATACCCAAGCGAGAGTAAAGTCCACAAGGATTGTATATATCCACAGGAGAGGAAGAGACTTCAGGGTTGAGCCTAAGTCCTAAAGAACACTTGCCAAAAGCTTTGGTTTTAAACTTTTGAAGTTGCGCAAAAGAGTTAAAAACAAGATGATGCGAAAGTGCTATCACCTCCTCTATATCCTCCTCTTTAAAAGCTGGTGAGTAAGTGTGAATCTCTCCTCCAAAGTACTCTTTGGCAAACTTTGCTTCATGCAAACCACTACAAGTACAGCCTTTTAGGTATTTGCTCACAAGTGGTGCAAGGGCTGAGAATGCAAAGCCCTTGAGTGCTAAAAGTACTTTAGCCCCACTTTGTTCCCCAACATAAGCTAAAAGCTTTAAGTTCTCTTCCAAAAGAGCTTCTTCACATACATAACACGGTGTTTGTATCTGCTCTATGATACTTTCTATCTTACTTATTTTATTCACTCTATACTTCCTAAAATTTTATCTAACACCCTTGTGGGTAAAATCCTCTTTAAAACAGCAAAAAGTTTTGTAGGAAAAGTCACGCTATATCTTGCTTTTGGACTCTTACATGTAATGGCTTTTACAAGCACTTTATACACAGCGTCACTTCCTAATGTAAAAGGTGCATCACCCTCTTTTTTCAATCTTGTCAAAGTTTTTTCATAAATCTCTTTATGTGCACTATTTGCTATGTCTATATTTTCTTGAAACTTCAAAAGTGCATTTTTCCTAAAATTGCTTCGTATAGGGCCAGGTTCTATCAAAATGACATCTACACCACTTCCTCGAAGTTCGAGGCGCATTGTATCACAAAGTCCCTCTATGGCATATTTAGAAGCGTTATATGCACCTCGGTAACTCATAGCAACAAAACCCAAGATAGAGCTGTTATAGACAACTCTTCCAAAGCCGTTTTTTCGCATAAAAGGAAGCACGAGATTGGTAAGCTCTTGTGTTCCAAAGACATTGGTTTCAAACTGCTCTTGCAAAACACTCCGCCTCAAATCTTCCACAGCACCAGGTTGTCCGAAAGCAGCATTGTTAAAAAGTACATCTATCTTCGCATCTGTTTGCATCAAAACCCAAGCAAGAGCTTCTGCTATACTTTGTGAATCACAAAGGTCTAGTTTATAGGCTTTTAGTCCCTCTTCTTGGAGCCTTTTTACATCTGTTTCACTTCTACATGTAGCATAAACATTGTAACCATTTTTATGGAGTTCGTGCGCACAAAAGTAGCCTATGCCACTTGAGCATCCTGTGATAAAAACATTCATCATACGCTCAAAAATGGTTTTCCCAAGTTCATCCAATCGCTCAAAAATTCACCCGTATAAAATATCTCCACATCACAACTAGCAAGTTGCTTTTCGATATACATGTTTTCACAGCATTTTTTACAAGCAATAACTCTGATACCAGCTTGTTGCATATCTTTGATTTTTGCTTGGATTTCTATATCTTCACTCAAAACTTGCTGAGAAGCACCCCAAACCAGAAGCGTTACTTCATCAAACCAGCCTTTTATCTTTGCATTATACGTATATAAACAAATCATATTGAGGATGGTCTCTTTGTTGTCTGTTGTCCAAAGGACTAAAAGTTCTTTTTTCATCATCGATTCCTTACTTAACTTAGACAATATTATTCTAAAATATTATATCAAAAGTTTTACATGTAAAGATTGTCTAAAAAAGGAACTCTAACTCACTCAAACTTCCCTATGTCCAAGTTATAAGGGAGTTCCAAAGAGAGTTCTTCAAACTTCAAAACTTTTAGTCCACGGTGTTCATTTTTAAAAGTTATCGCATCTTCTTTACTCTCAAAAGGTATCGGCTCATGTCCCATAGGACCGTAGATATCGCTGCCTATGACATAAAAGGCTTTTTTCCCATCAATGCCTTTGTTTGAGTAGTAATCACTCACAAGGATTTGCGTTATGTTCTCTTTTGTAGCAAAAGGGTAATTTCCCCATTTTTTAGGATCATGATAAAACTTTACCAAGTCTTTTACCCCATCAAAAGAGAAGTGGTGCTCATGCTCTTTGTGTTTGAAAAATATCTGTGCTGCCCACTTGGGATACTTATAGACGAACATCCCACAAACTGGGCATTTTTCCTCATCATTTACCTCTATCTGTCCCTCTACTATCCCCATATCACCCTTGCGCTTCACATACCAAAGATAGAGTGTGAGAGCATCTAAACGCTCTTTTTCTAGTTTGCCACAAAACTCTTGTACATGTAGGTCTGTTTTCAAATCGCCTATCTCTAGGTATTCACTCACATCAAGTTCTTCTTTGCAAAGTTTTTTATAGAGTTTTTCACCCATAGGGATTGCTCTTTTTTTATATCTTTTTAGCATGAAGTTATCGCTTGATTGAAGACTCTTTTGCTTTACATGTAAAGCTTCTTCAAAGTCTAAAATCTCTCCCTTAAATACTTTTACATGTAAGGCTGCATCTTCTTTGTTTTTAAAAGCTACAAGGGAGTATTTGCCATAGTTTGCTTTGATGTGAGATTTGTAAACATAAAAAGCTTTTGTGGCATCAATATACGAAAGCGTTTTAAAATCAACTGCTTCTATATCTTTGATGCCATACTCTTTCTCATCTAAGATGAGTGAACCCATGTCACTATATGTTCTTTGCAAAGAGTTTGTTGCGAGTTTTGCTCTAAAAGAGAGGGCAAAATACTCCTGTATCTCTTGGGCATTTCTTGGGTCAAAGGAGGCAAAAAGTTGGGTTATAAAAATCAGTATTAAAAAGTATCTCATGGCAAAAGTGTACTCAAAATTTGTTAAATATCTGTTAATTAACAGATATTTAACAATCATTTTATACAATGAGAAAAATTATCTCAAGGAGAGTTGATGTACACAAGAAGAGAAGCACTAAGCACTGTTGGAAAATTTATCTTGGTTGCGAGTACGATAAATATAACAGATGTAATGGCACAGGAGATGGACTTTAGAGTAATACCGCCAAAACAGGCACAAATCCTCCAAGAAGGCAAGGCAAAAATGTTTTGTCCAGTATGTGGTATGACACTGCCAATGTTTTATAAAACAAACCATGCAGCAGATGTAAAAGGAAAAACTCACCAATACTGTTCAATTCACTGTATGCATGAAGAAGGTATGTTAAACGGTGAAGCTGTAAAAAGCCCTCAAGTAGTTGACAATGACACACTCAAATTTATCCCTGCCATAAGTGCATTTTACGTAGTAGGCTCAAACAAACCAGCTACTATGGCAACAGTAAGTAAGTATGCTTTTGCACAAGAGTCAAGTGCTCAAAAATTTGCAAAAGATTTTGGTGGAAAAGTAATGGGCTATGAAGAAGTTTCAAAAGTAGTCAGCGAAGGTCTTAAAGCTGACATCAAGATGATAAAAAAACGTCAATACAAAGCAGCACAGATGGGTGAAAAGATATACCAAAAGGTTTGTAAACAAACACCTCAAAGATTTACCAGTGTAGCTGATGCAAAAGTATATCTACAAGAGAGTGGTATCTGTGGTAACCTCAAAGGCAAAGAGTTTCAACAAGTAGGACTTTTTCTAGCAGGAAAAGGTGCTATATAAAAATAAAGAGTGCTCTTAAAAGAGCACTCTTTTTCATCTTTTAACTTCTTACTTTTTTTGCAAGATAGATTTTTGTTGTTGTATCCCACAAAATGACAGCTGACCCTAAAATCATCATCGCATCAGGGAGTATTCTAACCCACATCCAAACTTTCATCCCCTCTAAAACTTCACGGCTTCTTGCAGCGTAGTATCCAAACTTGTGTGCTACCGCTGTTTGTTCTGTACCGATTACTATCGTTGGAATTGCATAAAGAAGAACACCGATAGTAAGCAACCAAAATCCTAGCTTAGAGAGTGATTCATTCCACTCTAATCCTTTTGCCAAAGAGTTTGCACGTGCAGTCATATAGATAAATGCTATAGAGATATATCCAAATGCACCAAGCAATGCTACGTGAGCATGTGGCATAATGAGATATGTTCCATGTGAATAGTAACTTATCGTTGGTGTATTGATAACCATACCTAAAAATCCTGCACCAAACCAGTTAAGAAACGCTGACCCTGCTAACCACATAAAAGGGATGCTAAAATCAAAGGCTTTTCCTTCTGATTTAATGTGCTGCTGTTCTTTTATAGCTTCTATCATCAAAAGTGCCAGAGGAAGTGGTTCGAGTGCTGAGAAAATACCGCCTATTGCTATCCAATACTCATCTAATCCTTGCCACCAATAGTGATGTCCAACTCCGAGTGTTCCACTAAACATGATAAGACCAAGCTCAAAAAGCATCACTTTTTCAGCTGTTTTTTCACGCACCAAACCTAGAGCAACAGAGAGATAAGCGATAACACCCGCTGCGAAAAGCTCAAATGTAAGCTCAACCCAAAGATGTACAACCCACCATCTATAATAATCATCTACCGTATAGTTTGGTGCGATTTTATGGATAGGATACATCCCAGCCAAATAGAGCGTTGCGATACCAAAAGATGACCAGATAATAGTTCCAATAAGCAGTTTATTGCCTTTTGCATTACGGATAGTGCTATAAACCATACCAAACCATAAAACAAGTCCTATAACTAAGCCGATATCCCAAACACGACCAAGATTAAGCAGTTCTCTCCCCTCGTTTCCTAACCAAAACCAAGTCTCTCTCATATTTCCAGTTGCACCCATATAGATACCTATAAGTCCGCCACCGCCAACAACAAGGAGTGCTACCCAAAGTAAATCAACTAGACGTGGGAAACGTAAATCTTTTCCAGCTACGATAGGAGCTATCAAAAGACCACCAACAAGCCAACCAATAGCAACCCAGATAATGGCTAAGTTCGTATGTAAAGCACGCATCACATTAAAAGGAAGTATGTCTTGTGAAATCAAAAAGTTTTCAATCGGATCAGCGTAAATATGCGCCAAATACCCACCGATAACCATCTGTAAAAATACAAAAAGTGCCACAATAGGAACGTATTTGAGAAGTTTTTCTTGTGATGGAAAAAGTTTCGTAATCTTTAAAGGCTCCGCTAATTCACCATCTTGTTCCTCTTTTTTAAATAAAAACTCATATGCCAAATAGACAACACCAATAGTCAAAGTCCAAAGAAGTAAAAACTCCCATAAAGAGACAAAGTGACTCACTGTCGTAACATCTTGGTCGATAAGAGGCTCAGGTGGCCAGTTGTTTGACCATGTTCTATCGGTTCCAGGGCGTAAAGAAGAAGCAACAAGCTGTGACCAATCTACAAATGCAGCTATCTTTACTGCTTCATTTTCTCTTATAACGCCACCTCTCCAAGCTCTTGCTTTATCCCCTTTAGTTAAAAAATCAACAAGATAATCGACATTGGATTGATATGCCTCAGCAGAAGCTTGTGTATAAGTTACACCCTCTTCTTTTAAAAAAGTTTGCTCTTTAAAATCCTCAATAGTTCGAGCTTTTATACCACCTTTTTCAACATTTGAAAGAGCTTCCCAAGGTTTATTGTAAATCTCTTTTGCATAGTATTTATTGAGAAACTCTGCCCTTTTATGCAAAAATTCTGTTGAAAAATCAGGCCCTAGATATGCTCCCATACCAAGCATAGTTCCATAATCCATAAGGTCAAATTGTTGAAAATACCCCTTTCCCTCAACGATATCCGCTTCTTTATAAAGTACCTTTCCTTCTACTGTTCTCACCTCAGCAGGTAGTGGCGGAACCTCTTTTGCTAAATTTGCCGTAAAATAGATTAGAATTGTTACCATAAAAATAGAAACAATCCAAAACATCGCATAAAGACCTTTTTTGGTCATGAAACGCGAAACCAATGAACTACTCATAAACGCTCCTTTTATTACTACTTAAAGGTAGATTTTTTAGAAGCTTACAAAATTATTTATTAAATTCTACTTAGTAGTAGAATTAATTTTTAGGAGTTCTTTGAAGAATAAGATCCTCAAGCGTAGTTTTATGAATCATTCTATCAATAAGAGCACGTGGTTCCAACCAAGAGTGATGCATCACGCAAGGATTTGATGGATTACACTTTTCAAAACCCAAGATACATCTACCCTCTTGTGGGTTTTCATTGAGTGCGTCCATGATGTGAGCAATAGTGATTTGTGAAGCAGGTTTGCCTAAAAATATCCCTCCATTTCTTCCTTTTGAAGAATTAATAAGTCCCGCTTTTACAAGAATTGTGATGAGTTTTGTAAGATATTTATGTGGAATTTTCAAAGTTTCATTGAGTGAGGCTGAAGAGATTTTATCCTCTTGATGCATGGCAATATAGGATAAAATCAAGATACTATACTCTACCGTTTTAGAAAAATTCACAAAAACTCCTACATGTAAGTTCTCAATATTTTAACATATTTTTATAAACTTCTATTCTTTGTAACTATTTTGCTATAAAAACAGTAATGATAAAAATAATAAGACTAAGATATAAAAGATGAAAAGAGCTTAAAAGAAGGAAAAAACCTACTCCAAGATGGGCAAGATTTTTCAAAGCTATCCTTTTTTTAAGTATCCAAAGTCCCCAAAAAACACCAAAAAAATGAAGCAGCGCAAAACCCTTTAAGATAGGGTGTGTTTTATGGATAAAAGAGTTACTCAAAGTTGCATTGGCATCAAAAAAGAGCATGATGCCATTGAGCGTTTCACTCCCATAGTGCGTGAAGAAAAAGGGTATTGTTTGTGCCATACCTCCAAAAATAACTAATGGCGCTATGGCATAACCTGCTGTAAAAAACACTACATCAAAGCTTATATTATAGAGTTTTGAAGCCAGTTTATACACACCAAGCGTAAAGCTACATGTAAGAAAAATTGCTAAGAG
>DKEY01000011.1:3130-14999 GCA_002469305.1 Sulfurospirillum sp. UBA6810 | reverse complement strand
AAAACTACTTCTGTTTTGTATGAAAAAGCTCTTTTAAAGCGTGTTTACTACTCAGCATATGTCCCCGTCAATGAGGGTAAAAACCTCCCTATACTCAAAGACAAGATGCCCCCGATACAAAGGGAACATAGACTTTATCAAGCTGATTGGCTTTTGAGATTTTATGGCTTTTCATACACTGAGCTTTTTACACAAGAAGTACAAAACCTCGATACGGACATAGACCCAAAAACCTTTTGGGCACTCAACAACTTGCATCTTTTTCCAGTAGATGTAAACAAAGTCTCAAAAGAGATACTTATACGTATCCCTGGGATTGGCATCAGAGGAGCACTAAAAATCCTCCAAGCAAGACGCTATAAAACGCTCAATATGGAAGACTTAAAACAGTTAAAAATCTCTGTCAAAAGAGCCAAGTACTTTATCATCTCCAAAGGAACGTACCAAAAAGAAGTGCCTATGTACAAAGAAAATATCAAGCAAGTTCTCCTTGCACCCAAAAAAATCATCCAGCCTACTTTGTTTGATGAGAATTACTCTGTTTTTACAGGAGAACTTTGATGACTTTGGTGTATGATGGCTCTAGTGAGGGCTTTTTGAGTTTGGTGTATGAGGTGTACTACAAAAACTTACATGTAAGAAAAATCCTCACAGAAAAAACAGAGACTTCCCTCTTTGAAGAGGTGATTGAAGTGCAAACAGATATAGATAAAGCACAAAAGGTTTTGATGGCGTTAGAGCAAAAGTTCTCAACGCAAAACTTTGCCACTATCACTCACATCTTTTTGTGTGACTGCACGAAGTATCAAAAAGCTCTTTTAGAATTTATCATCCTAGGCTTCAAAGATGAAAAGAACTTACACAACATCAACCATCCCTCTGTCTTTTTTATAAAAAACTTGGAGCGTGAACTTTTGAAAGTTGCGCATAGGATGTACGGCTTTGTGAGGTTTGAAGAGCTCTCAGATAACACGCTTTATGCCAAGATAGAAACCAAATACAATGTCCTCTACTTTTTAGGACAACACTTTGTAAAGCGTCTTGGTACGTGTGACTTTATCATCCATGATATACACAGAGAGTTGGCTTTTGTGAAGTACAAAGAGTGTGTAGAGCTACGACATGTTGCTTCACATGAGACACCAGAATACTCAGATGATGAAGCGAAGTTCAAAAAGCTTTGGCAAACTTTTTTTAAAAGTGTGGCTATCAAAAAAAGAGAGAACAAAAAACTCCAACAACAACTCGTACCTTTGATGTATCGTAGATTTATGAGTGAGTTTGAAAAGTAGAATTTAGTTTGTATCTTCATTCAAACCCATAAACCAAAGTTTGCAGATATGTTCATAAAGGCACATATAAGAGTGAAGTTTTTGTATATCTTTTTTTTCTACCTTACCTTGATAGCTTTTTAGTAGAACATTTTGCTCTTTTTTATCTAGTCCAAACTCAAAACAAAGCGTTGCCAAATCAAAAAAAGCGTCATTACACCCTGCATACTCCCAGTCGATAAACTTGATACTCTTTTTGTGAAAAAGGATATTTTTTGGATTGAGATCATGGTGGCAACTCACCAGTTGGATTTTATGTTTTTTGAGTGCTTGAAGCTCTTTTTTACAGATACGGATACTTTTTCGTGCTTCTTGCTTTCCTAGCGTTTGCTCGTACTGTTTCAGTGCCTTTTTAAAATCATACGCCACGCAAGAGCTTTTGATACTGTGCAGTTTTTTGACCATCTTTGCTATACGCTTTATCTCTTTTGTTTTGAGCGTTTTTTTATGTTTGCCTTTGGAAAATTCACACACCATATAGTTTGACTCTATATCCAAAAAAAGAGGTTTCGCCGCGATGTTTTTTTCATACGCTTTTTTTTGTATCTTAAACTCAAACTCACGACTCACATAGACACTCTCTCTACTTTTAAATACACGCACAAGATAACTGTTTTGAGAAGTTTTTAGCTTATAGTTTGTGTTGCAATAGCCTTGATTTTCAAGTAAATCAAGATTTAAAAGGGTCTCTTTTTTAAAGAGTGGACAGTGTTTGAGCTTTTCTATCGTCATACTCTTCCCTCCACTGCCTATAAGCCACAAAAGCTAAAATCGTGTAAATAACAAACAACACGGCTGTAAGGTTGAGTCCTTTTTGGATATAGATGTAGATAGACACAGCGTCGATAACGATCCAGTAAATCCAGTTTTCCAATACTTTTTTCGCAAGCATATAGGTTGTAAAAAGTGCGAAAACAGTAGTAAAAGAGTCCATGTATGCAAAGTCTGCACTCGTATAGTTTGCCATGATATAACCAACTCCTAGTGAAAGCACACTAAGAATGAGGATGATTTTGAGGTTTTTAGCTACTCCATAGGTGCTCACTTCCAACTCTTTTTCTGTAAGCTTTCCGCCATACTTCCAAGACCACCAGCCATACACTGCCATAACAAGATAGTAGGCATTTAAAAAAGAGTCCATCAGTAAAGAGACATCAAAAAACAAAAGAGTATAAATCAGTGTCGAAACAAATGCCGCAGGCCAACACCAAAGGCTTTGTTTGATAGCAAGCAAGATATAAGCGATAGCCAAAAGCATTGCTATGGCTTCATAGGTACTCATCACATTCAGCGCTTCAATGCTACTTTGTATAAAATCAGAGATAGGAAATCCTTTAATCAAAATCGTTCAATGAAAAAATTATAGCTTTATCTCTTTTAACTTTTATAATTTGTATGAATTAATGATCGAGTTTAAAAGTTTACATGTAAGCGTTGCGAGTTCAAAAAAACTCTGCAACTTGCTTACTTCGCTAGTTTTTCTATCGCCTCTTTGAGGGCTTTTAGCAGTGTATCTATCTCATCAGTTGTATGTGTAAAGTGGATGCTTATACGAAGCCAACCTGGTTTTTCATCAAAACTTTGTCCATCGCTTAGACCAAGCAAATCATGTCCATAAGGTCCTGCACAACTACACCCAGCACGTGTTTGGATACCGTAGTTATCGCTTAAAAATTGCGAGATATCATAGGGATTGATACCTTCAAAATTGAGCGAAAAGATAGGGAGTTTTTCTTGGTTGAAACTACAATAGAGTTTTACACCCTTCATCTCTTTTACACGGGTGCCAAAGTAAAGTTTTAGCTCTTTTTCTTTTTGTTTTATCCACTCCAGACCTATCTCATTGCGAAGGTTATAAGCCAAAGAAGCTCTGATAAACTGCAAGATACCAGGAGTTCCCGCATCTTCCAAAAGCTCAAAATCTTCCAAAAAGTTGTGTGATTTTCTACTCACATACGCCACAGTTCCCCCACCTGCAAAGGTTGGCTTTGTGTCAGTACATAACTCTTTTTTTATCACCAAAAGTCCACAGCTTCCCACGCCACCCAAGAGTTTGTGAGGGGATAAAAACAGCGCGTCATAGTAGTTGCAGTCTATGTTTATATAAGGACTCGCGGCTGCGCTATCAAGGCAGAGCACTCCTCCAAAACTCTTTACAAGTTTGTAGATATTTTTATAATCACTCAGCACTCCTGTGACATTGGAAGCGACCGAAAAAGAAGCGATAATCTCTCTGTCTTTATACTCTTGGAGTTTTTCTTCGAAAGCTTTTAAGTCTATATTTTGCAGTGCATCAAGTGGGATACGCACGACTTCACACAAGCCCTCACGAAAGCTTATCTCATTTGAGTGGTGCTCATAAGGCCCTACAAAAACGACGGGAAGTTCTTTTGGGTTTACGTTGTATCTAGCTCGAGTACGAGGAGGGATATAAAGCCCTAACAACTCTTGAAACTTTTTTATAGCACCAGTTGCACCAGTACCAGTTGGCAGTACATAAAAACTCTCATCTATCTCCAAAGCCTTTTTGAGATCTTCTCTTGCCCTCTCATAGTGCGCATTTGTAGTGATAGCACTGGAAGAGACTTCTGAGTGAGTGTTAGCATATGTCTGTAAAATCTGCATGATTTTATCTTCGATAGGCTGATACGCCAGTCCAGAAGCTGTAAAATCAAAATACAATATATCTTTTGAAAGGATAATCCCCTCTCTAATCTTTTTCAAAAAACCCGCCCTCTAAATATTTTCGGTATTATATCTCATATGAGGGGCATAAAGATTGAGTTTTATCAATCTTTTAGAAAGTTTTCGAGGGATTTTATGATTTTTACGATTGCTGTTGTGGCATTTTCGTAGTACACCTCATCAAAATACTCCTCGTTGATAAGGTTGCTGTACTCTAGATTGTTGAGGATTTTATATTCGCTCCATTGCGCGAGCATATCTACATTTATCACTGCGCCACTCGTACCGATACAGACAAAAACTTCACACCCCTCCATCTGTTCATATAGCTTTGCATACATCGGTGCAGGTTCACCAAAAAAGACTATATTTGGGCGCATATGAGCTTTACATGTAGGACAGTTTTGACTTCTCTCTTGGGCTTCATATCCTATGTTTTGTATATAATCACACTTTTCACATGTAAGCTCTTGCAAGTAGCCATGTAGATGCAATACATCTTCACACCCAGCACGTTCAAACATATCATCTACATTTTGCGTTATGATGGCTATCTCATGAGGGTATTTTGCTTTGAGCTTGGCAATCATCTCATGTGCGAGATTTGGTTTTTTATCTTTTAAATCACGGCGACGCATATCATAAAAGCTGAGTGTCTCTTCGCGATTGCTCTGTAAACACCCAGCCATACAGATATCTTCTATACGGTAGTTTTCCCAAAGACCATCAGCATCTCTAAAAGTAGATATACCAGACTCTGCACTCACACCAGCCCCACTAAAGATAACGATACGTGCCATAGAAAATCCTTACATGTAAGATTGATAAATCTATTGTATCAAAATTAGAATCAGTACTTTACCTCTAAGGAGATATGCACAAGCTCTTCATGGATAGAGAGAGCTTTTTTTACCTCATCTTTATCGATAGGCTCTTGTGAACTCAATGACAAGATACATCCGTACTTGCCTTTACCAACTCTAAAAAGGTGTAAGTCTTCTATAAGAACTTTTGGTTCAAGCGAGTTGATGACTTCGATAACCTCTTCCACAACAGGGTCATTCATGTTGGCATCAAGGAGTATCTTTCCTGATTGTTTGATGATACCAAGCGCCCAAACGAAAACCAAGACAGAACCAACCATACCCATAACAGGATCAAGCCAAGCAGCACCCCAAAGCATACCACCGATAAGTGCTATGATAGCGAGTACCGAGGTAAGTGCATCTGCCAAGACATGGATATATGCAGCTTTCAAATTCATATCATGATGGTGTCCATGCTCGTGGTGGTGATGCTCATGGTCATGGTCATGATGATGGTGGTCATCTTTTAAAAGCCACGCACACGCTAGATTTACCACTAGACCTACTATGGCGATGATGATAGCTTCTTTATATGCTATCTGTACTGGATTAAATATCCTCTCTACTGAGTGAAAAGCCATAAAAAAAGCGATAAGCAAAAGCAAAATCGCACTTGTATATCCACCTAAGACTTCTATCTTGTATGTCCCAAAGTTAAACCTAAAGTCATTTGCATAGCGACTTGCTAAAACATATGTCATATATGCCAAACCTAAAGCCAAGACGTGAGAGCTCATATGCCAGCCATCTGCTAAAAGAGCCATAGAGTTATAGTAGTAACCCCCAACAATCTCCACGACCATAGTGACAAACGTCAAAAGAGTCGCATAGAGTGTATTTTTTTTCGCTATCGGATTCGCCCTATCAAAATGATGCGAATGACCCACCTCTTGAATCGTACTTATTGTATTCATTTAAACCTTCTTTAAATACTTTTTCGATACTATACCCCAGTATAGATTATATAAAACTTAAGGCTTTTCATGGCACATACCATAGCAAACAAAGAAAAACTTTTACTAAGAATCAAAAAAATCAAAGGTCAGTTAAGTGGCATAGAAAAAGCACTTGAACAAGAGCAAGACTGTTTTAAAGTGCTCCAACAGATAAGTGCCTCACGTGGAGCGATACAATCCCTCATGAGTGAAGTCTTAGATGGACATATCAAAGAACACTTGGGAAATCATGTCAGCGAAGAACAAAGAGAAGAAGAGATTTTAAACCTCTCATCACTTTTAAAGTCATACCTCAAATAGCCACCAAAACAAGAGGTTATGTAGTCTTTACCATACTCTAATCTCTTTGAGGCTATAATCGCGTCTTTATATTCTTCACGAATCAAAAAACAATCACTATTTTTTATAAAAATAAAACTTACATGTAAGGTTAAAAATGTACACAACCATAAAAAAAGAATGGTTTTCAAATATAAAAGGCGATATGCTCTCAGGACTGGTCGTAGCACTCGCTCTCATCCCTGAAGCCATCGCATTTTCCATCATCGCAGGAGTTGATCCAAAAGTAGGACTTTATGCCTCTTTTTGTATAGCTGTTGTTATCTCCTTTGTAGGAGGACGCCCTGGGATGATAAGTGCGGCAACTGGTGCTATGGCTCTTGTCATGGTTACTTTGGTAAAAGAGTACGGCTTAGAGTATCTCTTGGCTGCTACTTTACTCACAGGTGTTTTTCAAATCATCCTCTCCTATCTTGGTGTTGCAAAGCTCATGAGTTTTGTGGCACGCGCCGTTGTGGTAGGTTTTGTCAATGCCTTAGCTATCCTCATCTTTATGGCACAACTTCCAGAGCTTACCAATGTCACATGGCATGTTTACGCACTCACAGCAGTTGGACTTGGTATCATCTATCTTTTTCCATATATCCCTCGTATCGGTACACTTTTACCCTCTCCTTTAGTTACCATCATCACACTTACTATCTTTGTGTATGTGATGGGGCTTGATGTAAGAACAGTGGGTGATATGGGAGCACTTCCTGATACCTTGCCTCTGTTTTTGTGGCCAGATGTTCCTATGAGTTTAGAAACACTCCAAATCATCCTTCCCTACTCTATCGCTCTTGCTATCGTTGGTTTGCTTGAGTCATTTATGACAACGACTATCGTAGATGAACTTACAGATACCAAAGGTGACAAAACAAGAGAAGCTAGAGGTCAAGGCATAGCAAATATCGCTTCGGGTTGTCTTGGTGGCATGGCAGGATGTGCGATGATAGGACAGTCTATCATCAACATCAAATCAGGCGGACGTGGAAGACTCTCTACTTTTTTAGCTGGATTTTATCTTTTGCTCATGGTAGTGTTTTTAAGTGATATCATCAGCATCATCCCTATGGCAGCACTCGTGGCTGTTATGATTATGGTTTCTATCGGAACTTTTGATTGGAGTTCTATCAAAAAACTCAAAACTTTGCCACTCTCTACAAACATCGTTATGCTCACTACTGTTTGTGTGACCGTTTATACCCACAACCTAGCTCATGGTGTCTTCTCAGGGGTGCTTTTGGCATCTTTGTTTTTTGCCAACAAAATCAGCCACTTTATGTACTGTGAGATGAGTTATGATGCAAACAAAGAGATAAAAACCTATAAGTTTGTAGGGCAAGTCTTTTTCAACAGTAGCGACAAATTTTACGAAACATTTGATTTTAAAGAAGTATTGGATAAGGTTATCATCGACATTTCAAGAGCACACTTTTGGGATATCTCAGCAGTGTATGCTCTGGATAAGGCTGTTATAAAGTTCAGACGCGAGGGAACACTTGTCGAACTCATCGGACAAAACGAAGCGAGCAAAACTATCATCGATAGATTTGGTATCTCAGATAAACCTGAGATGATAGAAAAAGTTATGGGAGGACATCAATGAGTCATATACTTTGCTGTGTTGATAGCAACAACTTTTCACAAGAGGTTTGTGACTATGGCATACTCATCGCACAAAACACAAAAAAACCGCTCAAGTTTTTAAACATCATAGAACACGACCATAGAGCAAAAAAGCTTGACCTCTCAGGAAGTATCGCACTTGGTGCAAAAGATGACATCTTGGAAGAACTGACACAAAGTGAAGCTACTACTAGCAGAGAAGCTATCTTGCATGGTAAAAAACTCTTAAGTAGCCTAAAAGAGAGAGCAACAAAACAATCCCTACAAGATGTCAGTACGACACAAGTTCATGGAGAGTTTATAGAAAATATCTTGGAGATAAAAGAGGATATAAAAGTCCTTGTCATAGCTACAAGCAGTACAGAGGGAAAAAGTATCGGCGAAAATGTAGAAGAAGTCATCAGAGAGACACACAAGCCTGTGCTTTTAGTCAATGCTCACTTTGTAACTCCAAAGAAAATCCTCATCGCTTACAATGGTTCCTTTGAGTCAAAAGAGATGCTAAAGATACTCGCAAAAACACCACTTTTTGGTGATATCCAAAGAACTATCGTGAACATAAACTCAAATCCAAAAGAGGCTGAAAAACTTTTGGAAGAAGCAAAAGAGATATTTGCCAAGCAAAATATCGATGTCCAAACACAAGCACTAGAGGGTGAAGTGACTAAAGAGATACTTCAGTTTTTTAAAACTCAAGAGTTTGACATCTTGGCTATGGGTGCATTTGGGCACTCCAGACTCAAAGAGTTTTTCTTTGGAAGTAAGACTGAAAAAATCATAACAAACCTTCAAAAGCCTCTTTTACTGCTAAGATAACTCTTACATGTAAGATTTTTTGTAGCCGTGATTTTATTTGGCAAAAAGGGTAAAATAGAGAAAATAAAATAAAAAGGACAACAATGCAATTTTCATATAACAATCCAACACATATCGAATTTGGGGCAGGAAAGATAGAAAAGATATCCAAGCTTATCTCAAAAGAAACTCGCGTTTTGTTTCTTTATGGTGGGGGAAGCATCAAAAAAAATGGTGTCTATGAACAAGTTACAAATGCCTTAAGTGAGCATACTTGGTTTGAGTTTGGAGGTGTTGAGCCAAACCCGAAAAAAGAGACCTTGGATAAAGCCATCGCGTATGCAAGAGAACATGGAGTTGAATTTGTATTGGCTGTTGGTGGTGGTTCGGTGATAGATGGGGCAAAGTATGTGGCAAATGCCTTTTTTCATGAGGGTGATGGTTGGGATTTGCTTGAGGGCAAATTTAGCCCAACAAAAGCTTTGCCTATCGGCGCTATCTTAACTTTGGCAGCCACAGGAAGTGAGTCAAACTCAGGCTCAGTCATCACAAAAGAAGCAACCAAAGAGAAGAGATTTTTTCACTCACCATATTCGTACCCACAGTTTGCTATCCTCGACCCAGATGTTTTAAAAAGCTTGGATGAGAGACAACTGGTCAATGGTATCGTTGATGCTTTTGTACATACTTGTGAGCAGTACTTGACACAACCACATGGAGCTTTGGCGCAAGACTACTATGCGGAGGGGATATTGCGTGGTTTGATTGAGTTGGCACAGAGCTTAGATGAGAGAGATGACTTGTGGTATGCAAATCTCATGTGGCTTGCAAATCAAGCACTCAACGGACTTATAGGACTTGGTGTGCCACAAGATTGGGCGACTCACTTTATAGGACATGAACTCAGTGGACTCTATGGGATAGACCATGCGAGAACTTTGGCGATAATCCAGCCAAATCTACTCACTACCCTCATCGAGGAGAAAGCAGACAAACTCTTGCAGATGGGAAAAAATGTCTTTGGCTTAGAGATACACATCCCTTTAGTGATAGTTGAGAGAATCAGAGCTTTATATACTTCCCTTGGTATAGACATGAAAATCTCTTCATACACTGATGATACAGAGATTATCTCTAAAGTGACCTCTTTACTAGAACAACATGGTTTTAAACACTTTGGTGATAGAGGAAGTATCGATAAAGAAGTCGTTATCAAGATACTTGAGAAGTCTATATAATCAACTCTTACATGTAAGATTTTTTATAGCCAGTTTTCAAACAAAAAAGCTGGCTATCTTCAGCCCTAAATCTCTTTTAAACTCAAACTCACTTTGCCTTTTTCTTTGTCCACTTCCAAAACTCGGATACGCGCTAGCTGTTGGTTGATGCTTAAAACTTCCAGTGGATGAGCGATGCGTTTGTCACTTAGGTGTGAGATGTGTATGAGTCCATCGTTTTTCAAACCTATATCTACAAACGCCCCAAAATCAGCGATATTGCGCACTACTCCTGAGACGATAGAGCCCTCACTCAGTTCTGAAATATCCGTCAAATCAGAGCGAAATGCAATAGGTGGTAAACTCTCTCTTGGGTCAAATCCAGGTTTTAAAAGCTCGATGATGATGTCTTGGAGTGTTGCTTCGCTGATACCCTCAGCCTTTGCTAGTTCGCTAATCTGCTCTTTTGAAAGCGATGAGAAATCAGCACGTGATAAAAGCTTTTGTGCTATCGCATAACTCTCAGGATGTACTCCTGTGTTATCAAGTACACTTTTACCCTCTCGTATGCGGAAAAATCCAGCACACTGCTCGTACGCTTTTGCTCCTAAACCCTTGATATCTAGGAGTTCAGCCTTACATGTAAAAGCCCCTTTACTCTCTCTGTGCTCGACTATGGCTTTGGCTAGTTTTGTTCCCACACCTGCGACATACGAAAGCAAAGATACCGAAGCACTGTTGAGCTCTACACCTATGCGATTTACCAAGTCTTGAGTAACTTCATGCAGCTTTTTCTCTAGGCTCTTTTGATCCACATCGTGTTGATACTGTCCTATGCCCAAGGATTTTGGGTCTATCTTTACAAGTGCTGCCATCGGATCTCGAAGACGTTGGGCGATAGAGATAGCCCCTCGGATAGTCACATCAAGATTTGGGTACTCTTCGGTCGCGATTTTTGAAGCAGAGTAAACAGAAGCACCCGCTTCTGAAACAACCGTATAGGCTAGATTTAAACCCTCTTCACGGTTCAGACGCGCGAAAAACTCTTGGCTTTCGCGTGAGCCCGTGCCATTGCCAATGGCAACTGCACTGATGTGGTACTTTTGCGTAAACTCTTTGAGAACTTTGGCTGAGTTTTCATAGTCACTCTGAGGAGGAGTTGGGTAGATAACTGCGTGGTTCAGATACGTGCCATGTTCATCTACGACTGCCAGTTTACAGCCTGTACGATACGCTGGGTCAACACCCAAAATCACTCTTTTTGTGACTGGTGGTGTATTTAAAAGCTGGACAAGATTTTTGCCAAAAGTAGTGATAGCGCCAGTATCGGCTCTCTCTTTGATAAGTGCATGAATCTCACGCTCTAGTGAGGGAAACAAAAGACGTTTAAACCCATCAAGATACGCAGCAAGTAGCAAAGACTTAGAGCTTTTGGCATATCTTGGGATACGATAACGCTCTATCGCACTCTCTACGCGCTCCATCTCATGTGTTATCTTTACATGTAACTCTTTTTCACTCACTCCACGCATAAGTGCGAGGTAGCGATGAGAGGGGATATACGCTATACGTTCAGCCTTGCCTGCAAGCTTTGCATAAAGACCATCTGCTTTGAGTGTCTTGGTAGCTTTTATCTCAAAAGAGGCATAATCAAGCAGTTGCCCTCGCCAATACTCCCTCTCTTTCGCGTCATCACTGTAACGCTCTGCTAGTATGTCTTGCGCCCCTGTTATAGCATCTTTGAGAGTTTTTACTTTGTCATTTACAAAACTCTGCGCTCTTTTTTCAAATGCTTCTAACTCTAACTCTGCTCTTTCTAAAACATCTGCCAACGGACTAAGTCCAGCGGCTATGGCAAGTGCGGCACGGGTGTTTTTCTTCTCTTTGTAAGGACGATAGATGTCTTCGAGTTCTTGAAGACTCTGTGCCTTTTGGACTGCTTGTTTGACTGCATCACTGAGGGTGACTTTTTCGGCGATAAGGCGTAAAACTTCTTCTTTTCTCTCATGGAGTTTTTTGGCATACGCATAGATACTCTCAAACTCACGAAGTTGCTCATCACTCGCCCC
>DKEY01000011.1:0-3051 GCA_002469305.1 Sulfurospirillum sp. UBA6810 | reverse complement strand
GGGTTCATAAAGTTACGTTCCTTGTTTTACATGTAAAGATTTTTGAGACTCTTTTTTTTTAGAAGATTACAATATAATCCATAAAACTACACTATCTTGATGCTCTAAAAACTCTTACATGTAAGAAAATTTAAAGTTGTTTTGGAGATAAAAATCAAACTTCATTTTAACAAATATCTATAAAAATATTTTTAGCAGATAAACGAACATTTTTTATGTCGGTTTATTTGATAATATCAGACTGTTTTATATATAATGTACGTTGAATAAATAGTTATATCAACAAAAGGTGAAAAGTGGCAGTAATTAATGTACCTCAAAATTTATCATTGAAAAGTGCTATCAATTTTTGTAATAGATTATGGTCTTTGGAAGATGATGAAAGTTATGAGTTTGACTTTGCGAGGCTAGGACTAGTCGAACCATTTACTATGGCTTATGTCGCAAATGAGCTAAAAAGATTCTCATCAGCAAAGCCAGGCACTTGCAGTACTATGAATTTTGAAAATCATTCTTATGCAGCCCATATGGGATTTTTCCGTGCCTTTGGATTGGAACATGGGAAAGAACCAGGTGAAGCAACTGGTAGTAGTACTTATATTCCATTAACGATATTAAAAGTATCAGATATCAAAAATGAAGCTGCTCGATTTGGAGAACACATTGGCGATATACTTGAAGAAAAATCAAAACAAATTGCAACCATTTTGACAAGGCAAAAAACTGGGGATTTAGTTGACACTCTAACTTTTTCAATCCGTGAAATCATGCGTAATGTAGTTGAGCATTCAAGTTCTGACGTTATTGAATACTGTGCTCAATATTGGCCAACAAAACATTTAGTTGAAGTTGCTGTCTTAGATACAGGAATTGGGATATATGAAGGACTTCGGACCAATCCTTATCTTGAAATGTCGAATGAACGTGATGCAGTTCATTTGGCATTACTTCCAGGAATATCAGGCAAAATGTATAAAGGTGTTAAAGAGCGAAAGCATGATGTAGAATGGAAAAGGGGTCAGGTCTAAACTCTAAACTAGTAGCTAGTTTAATGCACTATGATGTATTACCGCAGAAGAGAATGAGTGGAGCATCACTTAGACTGCTAAAAGCATTTAGAAAGTGGGCAGAAAACAGAGGTGCTGTAGAACTCGCAGTAGGAGTAAATAGCGGTGATAGTATAGAAAAGCATGATAAGTTTCTAAAGAGACTTGGTTTCCAGCCAGTTGGTGGAAACTATGCTTTGAAGTTGTAGAAGGGATATAAATGAAAGACAAAATATTGTTGACTATAAAATATAATTTTTTTGGTAAATTATTACTTATTATATTTTCTTTATTTGGTATGTTTATAGGTAGTATATTTATAATAGCTATAAATAATAATATATTTTTTATCACTTTAGGATGTTTAATAGTTTTATATTGTTTAATTATGTTTAGCGATATATTATTTTTTAAAAGAATGGATATAACTGATAAATATATAATCAAAAATTGGTTATTTGGAAAATACTATTTACCAATAAATGATGCTTATGTCTCTAAAACTTCATATCAAATAAATCGTGGCACAATTAGATTTAAATCTAAAAATAATCGCTTTTTATCTTTTATTTTGCCTATTTACTTATTAGCTCTTTCTGATTATGAAAAATCAATGTTAAAAATAAAAAAAGTTTTTATTAACCTTGAATTATTGAAAGGAGATGAGTATGAGTGGAATAATTAAAATTGGTGATTATGAATTTAAAATTTCAGATAATAATTCAAGCGATATTGCTCTTGCTAGCTTTAGTGGATATTTAGCGACAACTATACAATTATCACAGCGAATAAAAGGGGTCAGTTACCACCTCAAAAGATAAAAGGGCTCCGGTCTAAACTCTAAACTTCTGACAAAAAGCTAAATATTGCAAAATGACATGCTTTTTAATGATATAAATTTTAAATGTTATGATTATAAAAAGTATGGAGAACAATGTGATGAATAACCTAACAATAAAAGATGAACTAACAGACTTTCTACTATACACAACACCAAACAATGATATAAAAGTAGAAACATATCTACACAATGAAACTCTATGGCTTCCCCAAAAAAGAATAGCCGAACTTTTTGGTGTAGATAGGACAGTAATTACAAAACATTTAAAAAACATATTTGATAGTGGAGAATTGGAAGAAAATTCAGTTAGTGCAAAAATTGCACATACTGCCGAAGATGGGAAAAAGTACAATACAAAGTTTTATAACCTTGATGCTATTTTATCAGTTGGCTATCGTGTAAACTCTTTACAAGCCACACAGTTTAGGATATGGGCAACTAAAATACTAAAAGAGTTTATCATCAAAGGTTTTGCCATGGATGATGACAGGATGAAAAACGGTCGTTATTTTGATAAAGACTATTTTAAAGAACTACTTGAACGTGTTCGTTCAATTCGTACAAGCGAGCGAAGGATATATCAACAAATTACAGATATATTTGCAGAGTGTAGCATAGACTATGATAAAAATTCTCAGGTTACAAAAGATTTTTATGCAACAGTACAAAATAAATTTCATTTTGCAATTACAGGGCAAACTTCCGCAGAAATAATTTATAAAAAAGCTGATTATGCAAAACCATTTATGGGACTTCAAACTTGGAAAAATTCGCCTGATGGAAGAGTATTAAAATCTGATTCAGTTATTGCAAAAAATTATTTAACAGAAGAAGAGATAAAAGATTTAGAGAGTGCGATAAGTGGATATTTTGATTATATTGAAAGAATTATAAAAAATCACACAACTTTTACTATGCAGAGTTTAGCAAATTCAGTTAATAAATTTCTTGAGTTTAATGAATATAAAATACTTGAAGATAAAGGAACTATCTCAAGAACTCAAGCAGAACAAAAAGCATTTAGTGAATATGAAGAGTTTAATAAAGTACAAAAAATAGAATCAGATTTTGATAAAGAGATGAAAAGAATTTTGGATAGAAAAAGGGGTCCGGTCTAAACTCTAAACTTTTATATATGTTTATTTGATAATATCAGACTACTTT
>DKEY01000158.1 GCA_002469305.1 Sulfurospirillum sp. UBA6810 | reverse complement strand
CTTCAAGATTTGTGGTTGCATAAGTGGCACCATATTGTTTTGCCACAGATTTAGCACTGTGTCCCGTTCTACTCATTACAGCATGAAGTTTATATTTATTTGAAAGTTTTTCAATATTTGGCATATGCATACCTGTAGCAAAGCCACCAGAACCAACCAATGCTACATTTATAATAGATTTATTTTTATTAGCATTTGTATGGAGTATTACTTTTTTATCTTGATTTAGGTATTCATGTATTTTACCTAGTTCAACTTGTCCATAATCAAGTAATACCATAAGAGGTTTATTGTCTGCTTGTAAAGATTCATATGCCTGCGTTACCTCTTCTATAGGATAAACACCATTTATAAGTTTATCTAGCTTTATATCACCTGTACTAACCAATCTAAGATATTCAGTCATATTTCTGTTTTCTGTCCATCTTACATAAGCGTATGGATAATCAATTCCTTTTTCTTCATAAGATTTATCATATCTTCCTGGTCCATAAGATGTTGAAATCATAAAATCAAGTTCTTTTTGATAAATGTCAGCTCTATTTATCTCCATACCGACAACACCAACAAGTACAACTTTCCCTTTTTTCTTACACATTTGAAAACTTTGAGACAATGGAGCCGATGAACTTGTAGCAGCAGTAAAAAGTACACAATCTGCCCCATAACCTCCACTCCAACTTTCAACTGTTTTTATAGGGTCTTCTTTTGTCGGATTTATGATAATCTCAGCACCAAGTTCTTTTGCTACAGCAAGTCTTGATTCGTCTAGGTCAATAGCAGCAACTCTTACACCACTGAGTTTAAGCATTTGAACAGCTAAAAGTCCTAGTATCCCCGCTCCTGTAACTACACAGAATTCACCAAACTTCATATCAGCTCTTCTTACTCCTTGCATAGCTATTCCACCAAGTGTAACTGTAGAAGCTTCCTTAAAATCTAAAGTTTGAGGCATCTTCATAACTAAATTTTGTGGTACATCTACATATTCCGCATGGTTTGCTATTCCTGCCCCTGCTGCTGTTACTCTGTCTCCTACTTCAAAACCTTCAACTCCATCTCCTATAGCTATAACTACACCACTTATAGAATACCCAGTGGCATTTCCTGCATCAAGAGTTCCCTTAACTTTGGCAATAGTTTTTTGAAGTCCTACAGTTTTAGCCATATTGATAACTTTAGCAACTTGTGCTGGTTGCTCCATCGCTCTTTTTATGAGAGACTTTCCACTGTTTGTAACACCACTCATTTCAGTACCTGCTGAGATACAACTATTTACAACTTTGATTAGTAAAGAACCAACAGAGACATTTGGAGCAGGTGTTTCTTCGCCTAAAACCTTACCTTTTTTTATAATTGCTTGAATCATTTATTTAATACCCCACAAAAATCTAAATCTGTTTCTATTTCAAGTTTTTTAAACTCTTTATGAGCCACTAAAAATGTCACTATATCAGCTTGCTCAATTGCTTGCTTGTAATCTACAATCTCAAACTCTTTATGAACCTGTATATTTGGTTCTACTGCAATTACGTCTAATCCATCAGCTTTTAATCGTCTTGCTATATATAGTGCTGGTGATTCTCTTAAGTCATCAATATCTGGTTTGAAAGCTAGTCCCATACAAGCAACTTTTGCTTTTCTTCCATTTTGTGCTTCAAAAGCAAGGGCTGCGTTTTTTATCTTTTCTATGACCCATTCTGTTTTATAATTATTTACTTCCCTGCTTGTTCTGATAAGCTTTGCACTCTCTCCGCCAGCGTGAACTATAAACCAAGGGTCTACCGCTATACAGTGTCCGCCTACCCCGGCTCCAGGTTGAAGAATATTTACTCTTGGGTGCCTGTTTGCCAGCTTTATCAACTCCCATACATTTATGCCAAATTTATCGCATAACATGCTTAGCTCATTTGCAAATGCTATATTTGTATCTCTAAAACTATTTTCAGTAAGTTTTGCCATCTCTGCTGTTTTTGCATCCGTTTCAAGCACCTCTCCTGCGACGAATTCTCTATAAAATTCCGCTGTTACTTTTGTAGCTTCTTGTGTAGTACCGCCAACAATTCTATCATTTTCTGCAAGCTCTCTCATGATATGTCCTGGAAGAACTCTCTCTGGACAATGAGCTATGTGAAGCTTACTTGTATCCACTCCATTTTCTTTCAAAGTTTCCTCAACCTTGCCAGTTGTTCCAACCGGAGAAGTAGATTCAAGAATTACTATATTTCCATCTTTTACATAAGGAGCTATAGCTTTTGTAGCAGATAAGACATAGTCGATATTGGGTACAAATCCGTCATGAAAAGGTGTAGGAACTGCTATGACAAATATATCTGCATAGTCTGGTTTGATAGAGGCTTTTAACTTACCGCTGTTCACTGCGGCATGCACAAAAGTATCAAGTTCAGGTTCTACTATGTGAATTTTTCCTTGATTGATTGTATCAACCACACTTTGTACTACGTCCACACCATGAACACCATAACCGCGATTAGCTAAAAGTGCTGATGTCGGAAGTCCAATATAACCTAAGCCTATTACACATATTTTTCTTTTTGTCATTATTTATCATCTCCTACATTTTTTATAAATTCCACTATTTTCTCACAAGCTTTTCCGTCACCGTAAGGATTGTGCGCTTTACTCATTTTTTCATATGCTGTTTTATCATCAAGTAACTTTTGAGCCTCTTTTATGATTGTTTCCTTGTCTGTTCCTACCAGTTTAACTGTTCCGGCTTCTACGGCCTCTGGTCGCTCAGTGGTGTCTCTCATAACAAGTACCGGCTTACCTAAAGATGGTGCTTCTTCTTGAACGCCTCCACTGTCTGTGATTATGAAATACGATCTGTTCATCACGTATATAAAACTTTCATATTGAAGCGGTTCTATTAAGTGTACATTTGGTACATTTGAGAGCAACTCACGTACAGGTTTTTGAACATTTGGATTTAAGTGTACCGGATAAACAATGTCAATATTTGGGTTTTGATTTGCAACTGTTTTTAAAGCTTCACAAATATTTATAAACCCTTCTCCAAAGTTTTCTCTGCGATGACCTGTAACTAAAATAATTTTTCTATCCTCGTCCAGTTTATATTGCCAATTTATGTTTTCTAAGATTTTATTTTTAAGTTCTTGATTGTTTTCTATTTTATCTAATGCCAAGAACAGCCCATCAATGACTGTATTTCCTGTTACTGCTATATTTTTTTCATCTTTGTTTTCTTTTATAAGATTTTTTTTGCTTGTCTGTGTCGGAGCAAAATGATAATTTGCAAGCACTCCAGTAAGAAGTCTGTTTGCCTCTTCTGGCCAAGGACTGT
>DKEY01000153.1 GCA_002469305.1 Sulfurospirillum sp. UBA6810 | reverse complement strand
GTTTAAAAGTATGGATAAACTATCGTTCACGTCCAGAGGCAGCTGACGCTATCAAGACAGAGATAGAGGCAAACGGTGGCGTTGCCGCTGTGATTGGTTTTGATGTTGCAGATGAAGAGGNNATGGAGAACTCTCTTATCTTGTAAATAATGCTGGAATTACAAATGACAAATTAGCAATCAGAATGAAAACAGAAGATTTCAGCTCAGTTATAGATATAAATTTAACTTCGGCTTTTGTTGGATGTAGAGAAGCTCTTAAACTTATGAGTAAAAAACGTTTTGGTGCAGTAGTCAACATAGCTTCTATCGTAGGAGAAACGGGAAATGCTGGTCAAGTAAATTACTCTGCTAGTAAAGGTGGTTTAATCGCTATGACAAAAAGTTTTGCGCAAGAAGGCAGTGCTAGAGGCATAAGATACAACGCAGTAACACCAGGTTTTATAGCAACAGAAATGACAGATAAACTGAGTGATGAGATAAAAGAATCATATACTTCTAAAATCCCTCTTAAGAGATTTGGTAGCCCTGAAGATATAGCTGAAGCAGTTGCTTTTTTACTTAGTGATAGTTCGGCGTATATCACAGGAGAAGTTCTCAAAGTCAATGGTGGTATGTATATGTAAGACTGGTGGTCTGTAAAAACCAAACTATATTTAAAGATTATTTTGATAGAATAAGGCGAAAATTTTAACCAAGGAGCTATTTATGGCACTATTTGAAGATGTAAAAGAAGTTGTTGTAGAACAACTAAATGTTAACCCTGATGAAGTAAAAGAAGATTCAAAATTTGNNGTTGTTGAACTTGTTATGGCATTAGAAGAGAAATTTGATATTGAAATTCCTGATACAGATGCTGAGAAAATTGCAACAGTTGGTGATGCAATAAAATATATTGAGAATCATCAGTAAATAAAAAGGCCCGCTTTTGGGCTTTTTATTTTTGTAAAATTAAGGAGAGTTTTTTGAGAAGAGTAGTAGTTACTGGGATAGGTATGATAAATGCGTTGGGTTTGGATAAGGAGAGTTCTTTTAAGGCTATATGTGAAGGCGAATGTGGCATTAAAAGTATTTCATCGTTCGATACAGAACAACATTCTGTAAAAATTGCAGGAGAAATAACAGATTTTGACCCTAATACAGTAATGAATCCAAAAGAGGTAAAGAAAGCTGATAGATTTATACAGCTTGGTCTTGCTGCTGCAAAAGAAGCGATGAGCGATGCAAATATAAGTGAATTTGAATCAGAATTATTTGGTGTAAGTTCAGCTTCTGGTATAGGTGGATTACCGACTATAGAAAAACACTCTGTTATCAATTTTGAACGTGGACCAAAGAGAATATCACCATTTTTTATCCCTTCAGCACTTATCAATATGCTTGGTGGTATGGTCTCTATCGAATATGCTCTAAGAGGGCCAAATCTTTCATCAGTAACTGCATGTGCAGCAGGTACTCATGCTATCGCTGAAGCTACAAAAACTATCATGGTTGGTGGAGCTGATAAGATGTTGGTAGTTGGTGCGGAAGCTGCTATATGTGAAGTTGGTATTGGTGGCTTTGCTGCTATGAAAGCACTCTCGACTAGAAACGATGAGCCAAAAAAAGCTTCACGTCCATTTGATAAAAACAGAGATGGTTTTGTTATGGGAGAGGGTGCTGGAGCACTTGTGCTAGAACTGTATGAAGATGCAGTAGCAAGAGGTGCACATATCTACGCTGAAGTTGTTGGTTTTGGTGAGAGTGGTGATGCGCACCATATAACAACACCAACACTAGATGGTCCACTCAGAGCTATGAGGGCAGCGTATAAGATGGCTGGTATGCCAAATGTGGATTATATCAATGCACATGGTACAAGTACCTCTGCAAATGATAAAAATGAGACAGCAGCTATAAAAGAGTTGTTTGGTGATAAAGTACCTCCAATCAGTTCGACAAAAGGACAGACAGGTCATTGTTTAGGAGCTGCTGGAGCTATTGAAGCTGTTATCTCTTTGATGGCTATGAGAGATGCAATTATCCCTCCAACAATTAACTATGAAGAAGCAGATGAAGATTGTTTCTTAGACTATACTCCAAATGTTGCAAAAAAAGCAGAACTAGATTATGTTATGAGTAACTCTTTTGGTTTTGGTGGCACAAATGGGTCAGTTATATTTAAACGTGTAAAATAAGGTTGAAAATTAGTGGCTACTTACTTAGATTTTGAAAATAATATTAGACAAATAGATGAGGATATCGCTTCTGCTAAAATCAAGGCAGATTCTCATGCCGTTGAAATTTTAGAAAAAGAGCTTGAAAAAGAAGTTCAAAAAACATATAAAAATTTGAGTGATTACCAAAAATTACAACTTGCACGTCACCCAGATCGTCCCTATGCCATAGACTATATAAGATTACTTTTAAAAGATAGCTATGAACTCCATGGTGATCGTGCTTTCGCAGACGATTTGGCGATAGTTTGCTATATCGGCTATATCGGTGAGCGTAAAGTGATGGTTATCGGTGAGCAAAAAGGACGTGGCACAAAAAATAAACTCAAACGTAACTTTGGTATGCCTCATCCTGAGGGTTATAGAAAAGCACTTCGTATGGCTAAAATGGCAGAGAAGTTTGATTTGCCAATTCTTTTCTTGGTTGACACCCCAGGTGCATATCCTGGTCTTGGTGCAGAAGAGAGAGGTCAGAGTGAAGCAATTGCTAGAAATCT
>DKEY01000059.1 GCA_002469305.1 Sulfurospirillum sp. UBA6810 | reverse complement strand
AAGATAACTGCTGGGCATGTAGAGTCGGATAAGTTTACAATCTTTACATAAACTTTCAATAGACGCTTTTTATAAACCATCTCAATAGAACAATAGCTATACTGAAGTAAGTTTATAATTATGTTATTTAAATAATGGTTATTTAAATAACTATTAAGTTTTTTTGTTCTAAAATTCTTGCTAAGAAGGAGTTTATAATGGAAAAAAATACACAACTTTTATGTGAGAACTTAGGGTTACTTATAGCAGGTATCAAAAATAAGATGCGCAAACGGATGAATAATCAGCTAAAACCTTATGGTTTGACTGCGGAGCAAAGAGCCATCTTGTTACTATTGTGTAACAAAGGGGCAATGACACAATCACAGTTGTGTGATTTAATTTCAATGGAGGCTTCAAATCTTTCTACGACTTTAAAACGTTTGGGGAAGAAGCATTATATAGAAAAAATAGATCATCCAGATGATCCACGTGCTTATCTAGTGAGAGCAACGCAACGTAGTCAAGATATTGTGGATAAATTATCACAGTTGAGTGTAACATCTAGGGAAGGGTTATTTAACGGTATTGATGAAAATAATTTACGTATTATGTGTGAAACACTCCTAAAATTGGATCAAAATTTAAAGGATTTAGAGTGATATTAGATATGCAAGCAGTGCTGTTATTTATCTTATTGGGATTATTTGTTGGTTTTGCAGCTGGTCTTTTTGGAATCGGAGGTGGTGGTATTATGGTTCCTGTGTTGACAACTCTTTTTTTGATGCATGGTGTTTCAAATGAGCAAGTGATGCATTTAGCCCTTGGAACATCAATGATGAGCATCGTTGCGACCTCTTTTTCAAGCTTTAGAGCGCATCATGCCAAAAATGGAGTGCGATGGGATATTTTTAACAAGATGGTTTTTGGTGTCGTATTAGGAACTTTTTTGGCAACATTTCTTGCTTCAAGCCTAAGCTCATTGTACCTTGCGATATTTTTTACTATTTTTATGAGTTTTGTAGCTATTCGAATGGCATTGGATATCAAACCTAAAAAAGATACCAAAGAACCGAATGTTATCAATTTATTTGGAGCAGGAACAATCATCGGAGCAATTTCTGCGATGATGTCTGTTGGTGGTGGAGCTTATACGGTTCCCTACTTGGTAGCACATAATATTGATATTAGAAAGGCTATAGGTACTTCTGCTGCTATAGGTTTTCCTATTGCCATTTCAGGTACATTAGGGTTTATGATCAATGGATGGAGTGAGACATCATTAGCATCTTTTCAAATAGGATATGTCTATTTACCAGCAGTGATTTTGATTTCTTTGAGTAGTGCATTGACAGCACCGCTTGGTGTTAAAGTTGGGCATACCTTGCAGAGTGTGACATTAAAGAGATTATTTGCACTTTTACTTGTTGGGCTAAGTGTTAAAATGCTTATTTCAACTTTTTAAATGAAGATAAACTTAAAAATTTTACATGTAACACCTCTTGACATTAGTTAGATATCTAACTATAATTCTTTCTATGAAGCTTAGAAAAACAGTGGCTATGATTAGCCGTATATCGGATAAAACAAATCGTTTCATCATAAAAGAACTTGAAAAAAAAGGTATAAGAGGTATCGTCCCATCACATGGGGGTATCTTAATGGTTCTTTTTTCTTATAAACAAATTACGATGAAAGAGCTTGCTCAAAAGATACACAGAAGTAAACCAACCGTAACGATACTGGTTGATAAATTGACAAAATTTGGCTATGTGTACAAACAAAAAAGCGATACAGACAGTCGTGTAACTTACATAACTTTGAGCGAAAAAGGAAGGGCTTTTCAAAAAGATTTTGAAGCAATCTCTCAAAGTTTGAACAATAAAGTTTTTCAAGGTCTAAGTGAAGAAGAGATAGATACAGTTGAACCAATTTTAGAAAAAATTTTAAAAAATTTGTCTTAATTTTTTTAAACAAAAAATAGTTAGATATCAAACTAAGGAGATATTATGAAGCATCTTATTGTTTATGCTCATCCGCATGAAAGTAGTTTTTGCCATGCTGTTTTAGAAATAGCAGTAAAAACGCTTCAAGACAAAGGTGATAGTGTTGTTGTACGAGATTTGTATAAGTTGGGGTTTAACCCAGTTTTAAGTGCTAAAGATTTTGCTGATTTAAGAGGAGGGGAAATCCCTTCAGATATTGCCAAAGAGCAAGTGTATATCAAAGAGGCAGATTGTATGACGTTTATCTATCCTCTTTGGTGGACAAGTATGCCTGCAATCCTAAAAGGATATATAGATCGTATTTTTGCTTATGGTTTTGCGTATCAGTTTACAGAAAATGGAGATATAGAAGGATTGCTTGGAGATAAAAAAGTTTTTATCATTTCTACTCAAGGTACACCAAATGACATCTATGATGCAAGTGGTATGAGTGAAGCTTTAAAACAAACCACAGATATCGGAGTATTTGGCTTTTGCGGTATGAATGTTTTAGAGCATATATTTTTGGGTAAAGTAAATTGTATCAGTGAGCAAGAGCGAACCGATATGCTTCAAAAAGTCCAAAATACACTCAAGAGTGCTTTTTAGCCAAATCAATTTTCAAGACAGATGGATGCAGTGCATTTATCTGTCAAAATGAAATATTTTAAACATTTTTTTGAAAAATTTCCTATAATGTTTATTAATTAAAATACTAGGAATAAAAATGCAAAAAAAGCGTTGCGGTTGGGTGAAGCTCAATGACGAAGAGTATGTAAGGTATCACGATGAAGAGTGGGGCGTACCACTAAAAGATGAAAGAGCTTTGTTTGAGCTTTT
>DKEY01000038.1:504-9928 GCA_002469305.1 Sulfurospirillum sp. UBA6810 | reverse complement strand
CTTTAGAACCGTTGCCTAAATTCCATACCGTAGGAGTAATAATATCATAGTCTTTTATTATTCCATTTTGTATCTCTAGTTTATGTATAAGACTTCCTCTGGCAGCTTCAATTATCCCTATACCACTTGAGGTTATATTTTCAAAATTTACTTTTGGACTTATACATGAAGGCTCATTTATATCTATCTTTTGTAGCAAGTTTTTTGTTCGTATTAGCAAATGTGCTATTTCTGAAATTCTCGCAACAATTCTAGTTAATGTTGAGTCTTTACTTTTTCTATGAAAATCTCTTATAAGGGGGTTTTTAGCGATCATCATTCTAGCAAGGGGACCAGTTTCAAAGTATTTGTCTTTATACATTGCACTTTTTGAATAAGTATAACCGTCTGTTGCAAAAAAACTATAAGTTAAATCTTCACTTATAAATTTAGGGTCAATACCCGCAACAATAGTTCCTATACTTTTTGAAGCCTCATTATATAAAAAACTTTCTCCACAGGCAATAAATCTATCATGGCTTTTTCCAAGAGTTGCAAAGCCATTTTTATTAAGCATTTTTACAATCTCTGAAAGCATACATTTGTTTGCCATTATTTGAATAGAACTATCATATGATATATATTCGTCTAATGATGTGCCAAATATCTCATCCTCGCAATATGTAATCACTTCATCTAGTTGCATAATAGCTGTAAAAATATCTCCAGTGGTTGGGTCAGTTGTAACACCACCTGTCATACAAAAAGATGCATGAGGCCATTGACCAGAAAATATTGCTGTCATTTTTAAGATTTTTGTTATGATTTTTTGTGCTTTTTTCCACTCAAAATCATCAAAAGCAAAGGCATTTTTTTCATTTTTGGAATTGATTTTGATTAGTTCAGGATAGATATTAAAGTAAAGCCACTTTATATGATTTTGTATCTTCTCAGAATTTAAAACAATCTCTCTTATGCTCTTTGCTTTATTTGTTAATCTGATGTTATAACCAGCATTTCTATAACACTCTTCAATAGCATCAATAGAAGCTAAAATATGAGAAGTAGAACAGATGCCACAAACTCTAGGAGTAATCGCAAGAGCATCTAAAAATGGTCTTTTTCTCAAAATATTTTCAATCCCTCTAAAATTTAAAAACTTGATTTTTACAAAGGATATTTTTTCTTTTTCCCACTCAATCTCTAGAGTTGCTTCACCTTCTATTCTTTGAATTATCTCTTTAGTTATTTTCATCAATCAATCTTTTTTCTAATCTTTCAATTTTAAAGCTTTTTGCGATACCAGAAAGTGAATAATATGCTCGTTTACTTACACCAAAAGGTGTAGCAGGTAAAGACATGTTTTTATGTGTTTCAAAAAGTGCATTTTTCGGAAAATCAAACTCTGTACAGCCTAAACAAGCAGAACCAACCCTTGTTTTTGAGCTAGTATCATTCCAAAGTATTTTGTTACAATTTGCATGTGTCATAGGGCCTTGGCAACCATGTTCATAAAACAAGCAGCCTTCTTTCATCCCATAATCCTTACAGTCTACTTTCCATTCAAAATACTCATTTCNNGGTCTTTTGTATTCATCAAGTAAGATAGTATTTTTATATTTTAGTTGCATCAAAGTATCAACAAACCACTTTGGATGCATGGGGCAGCCTGATATATTGATAACATTGCTTTTGTCATCCCAATATCCTCCCCTAGATTTGCCACTAAAAGTAGCGCCAAAAATTTTTTCTGTATTTTGTAATCTAAAGATACCGCCATAGCTTGCACAGCTCCCTGCACAAATAATATAACTTGCTTTTTTTGACAAATTATCTAAAATATCACTAAATGCAATTCCAAATCTAGATAAAATTTGTTCTTCTTTACTTAGAGCTCCTTCAATAACTAAAAAATCAATTTTCTTTTTAGAATCTAAAATTTCTTGCAAGCTGTACCCAGTCATTAATTGAGGATGATGCAAAAATTTGAAATTTTTTGAAAATACATCTAAGTTTGTGTAATTTAAAAAAGAGTGAGAGTTCCCATTACAGGTTAATCCTTGTATCCAAACAATTGTGGATAATTTATTTTTCATGTAACTTTAGTGCTTGATAAATATTGTAGGATATATCATCTACATAATCTAGTATATTTTTTTCCAATATACCTTCTCCATTCAAGAATGCAAATCCTCCAAGATATCCCATAAATAAGCCAAATGCTGTAAAGAAATCTTGGTTTCTAAGTTCTCCACATCTTACACCTTCTTCAAAAAATATCATCATTTCGGTTACAAAAGAGGATACGCATAGCATACCTTCACATCCATCTTTAAAAACTTCTTTATTTGCAAGATAAACACGTAAAAAGTAATCAATATGCTGGGGTTGTTCTGTTGCTATCGTAAAATAAAGATGTACTATCTTTTTGATTTTTTCTTGTGAGTTACAATTTTCATCATTGATTTTTCTAATTTTTGAACCAAGTATATTGGATGAATAGCGAATTAACTCTTTAGCTAAAGATTCTTTAGAGTTAAAATAATTATAAAAATTTCCAACGCTCATTTTCATATCTTTAGCAATATCAGGGATAGTAGTTGAAAAAAAGCCTTTTTGTGAAAAAAGGATAAGAGAAGTTTCAAGAATCTGTTCCATCTTTTTTGATTTTTTGTCAGCAACAATCTCTTTATTTGTAAATGAAAGTATTTTCTTGTTGACTTTAGTATCTGCCATATTTTGAAACCTTTTTAATCTCTTTGAGTATATTACCCTATCTTGTCTGATTATTCTATACATTAAATTATTTTATTTAGCTTAATATTTTCATACATAAGTAATATTTTTTTTACTTATATTTAAATTTTTAAAATAAAGTAAGAATAATTTCATATTTATATTTTATTTAATTAAAAAAAATATAATTCATCCAAATACTATAAGGAATAAATTTGTTATTGATACAATTAGAGGCGAAAGAAAAATTTGCATTTTTAAAATTAGCACATTATATAGCTAAAAGTGATGGGAACTACAGTACACAAGAAAAAGAAATTATAGAAGAATATTGTTTTGAGATGGGCATAGATAACTTCGAATTGCCTTTTGAAAGCATCGATATTGATGAAGTGATAAATACTTTTAGATGTAAAAAAAGTAAATGTATCATCCTTATGGAACTAATGATTTTAGCGCATTGCGACGATACTTATAATGAGGCTGAAAATGCCATCTTGAGTAATCTGGCTAAAAAGCTTGATATAACACAAAAAGAATTGAAGATGTTTTCAAACTGGGGAAAAGCTGTTTCCTCGCTTCGAAATCAAGCTATATTAATGAGTTTAGATTAATCCTTGAGATGTAAAAAATTTCTCAATGGTTTTATCACTGAAGTATTTATCATACATATGTAACTCCTGCCAACTAAGTCCATCTAGTAAATCTGTTTTTGATGGACTGATTTTTTTATTGATTTTATCTATAAAATCGATAATACAACTCATAAACAATCCAAATTGAGCAGCAGTAAAGCTATCTAATATGTCAAATGTTCTATGATAGTTTGATATGCGTCTCTTTGTTCCATCTTCAAGCTCTATAGACCAGATTTTTTTAGCAAAGTCATGCTTATACTCAATAGTAGTTCTTGCAGTATGTCCAAAATCTCTCAATCCTTTCTTGAGCATATTTTTATCTAAATAATCAATTTTGGAATTAAAAAACACATAAACAGAAATTAAAAAAATATCTTCTATATTTAAAGGCAATGCACGTATTTCTTCTTTTGTTTTTTCTTCAATAATTACCTGGTCTCTTAAATACTGGAGATGTTTTACCCTCCAATTGTCTTTATCAATCTTAACTCTCTTTTGCCATTCAATTAATGTTGGTCTGGGAATTAAAAATCTATCTACCAAGCTTTTATATGAAAAACGCATTTAGACTCCAATATAAGTAAATACTAGGTTACAAGAGAGGATTTACACCTCTTTTGTAACCTTTTTAAATAACTTTTTTTCTTTTTTTCTCTGCTTCATTCTATCTTTTGCAAGTTTTCTCATGTCATCAGTTGTATCATGTTCATCCATGATTTCTAAACCCAAAAGAGTCTCTATACAATCTTCCAAAGTTACGATACCTTCTGTTTGCCCATAGCTATCGGTCACTATAAACATATGCTCTTTTCTCTTGATAAACATCTCTAAGGCATATGAAACTGGTATATTTTCATGCAAGGAAAAAACAGGCTGTGTAAGCTCAGAAACCAATATAGATTTATCGTAAACAGCGCCTTGAAATATTTGCTTGCTAAAAGCTATACCAATAATATTGTCAATAGAACCATCATATACAGGAATACGAGAAAATCTCATAATACCATCTTGTTCTATTATCTCTTTTAGTTTAGTGTTGGCATCTATGGCATAAACCACACTTCTAGGTGTCAAAATATCAAATATCTTACTTTTGTCAAGACTCAATAAGTTTTCAATAACATCAGACTCCATTTCATCGATAGCCCCTAGATTTTCACTTAGTAAAGTAGTTTCTAAAAGCTCTTCTCTTGTTAGCTTATGGCTATACTTTCCATCAGAAATTTTCTGTGTAATAAAAAGAGATATCTTTATGAGTGGGTATGTTATAAAGATAAAAAAATTAATAGAATATGCTGTATAAATTGCCAATTGTTTATAATAAACTGCTCCTATTGTTTTAGGAATAATCTCAGATAAAAATAGAATCAAAAGTGTTAAAACTGCTGAAATATAAAACATATATTCCATACCAAAAAGTTTTGCAGCTTCTGCACCAACACCAGCTGCACCAACTGTATGAGCAATAGTGTTAAGTATCAAAATAGAAGATATAGAAACATTAATATCTTTTTTAATTTTTTCTAGAAGTATTCCTGCTTTTGGATTCTCTTTTTTGATTATGTTTATATTTGACATATTTATAGAAAGCAAAACAGACTCAGCAACAGAGCATAAAAACGACACTATAAGCGCCAAAGCGAGATATAGAAAAAGCAAGGTCATTTAAGTACCCTCTGCTGTTTTAGTTTACGAATTCTTTGATTACGCGGCATTTCAATGAATATCTCCAAAGAATACCGCCATTTCGACGATGAATCAGACATGGTAGTGTTTTAATAACTCCTTATTATTTGTTATAATGCCTCTTTCTTGAAGGCTTTTTATGATATTTTGGTCACAATCAGTATCATCAGGCCACTCTCTAGTATATCTATCAAGAAGTGATTTGTTAGTTGCGTCTATAACAATAAAGTCTTTTTGTAAGTAGATATCTCTTTTTGCATCAATATTATTTACAACTCTCCATACAAGCATGTAAGGATTCTCAACGTCATTTGAAGCTTCATCAACAAAAACTGCTAGTTTTATGTGTGACTTTAGAGGTTCTAAAAGCTCATAAACTTCGTTAAATGGACGTTCTTTATCTACCGATATGACAGCAATTGGTGTTCTTGTATGAAGCTTATACTGTTTGAGTTTTCTAACTTCTTTTACCAATGTCGTAATTTTAGCATAAAGTTGGTCATCTTGCAGAAAGTTTTTTTCACTAAAGGCAACAACATCTCCCGTACAATCTACTCCAAGCTTTCCACCATAACAAGCATTTGGACTTGCATGGTCAAGTGCATCACATACCCCCTCACTGATGATAATATTTTCAAGTGCTACTCTATCGAGTATAAAATCAGTTATCTCATCATAATTATTGAGCTCAGGCGCATGAGAGGGAACAAAGAAAGCATGTTTTACAAAGCTCATCTGCCCAACTCCCCAAAATGCATGCATAAACTGTTTTGCATGTCCAGGATAAAGTGTTTTCATCTTCGCTAAGATGAGATTGTGGAAAACTCCATTTTCTGGCATATTATAATCAATCAAATCAGGTGTTGTTGTTTTTAAAAGCGGTAAAAATATTCTCTCAGTTCCCCAACCCATATATTTATCTTCTAACGGTGGTTTTCCAACAACTGTTGCTTGATATATAGGTTTTTTCTTTGAAGTTATACACGTAACATCCATCACAGGATATGGTTCTTTTAGAGTATAATATCCTGTATGGTCTCCAAAAGGTCCCTCAATCTCTACTTTTTCAGGGTCAACCCATCCTTCTATAACGATATCAACATCTTCTGGTATATAGATAGGATTTGTAAGAGACTTCACCAATCTTGCATTTTCACCACGGACTAAACCATACAACATCAGCTCAAACATACCATTTGGCATAGGAGCTTGACCACACCAGATATACAGTGGATCACCACCGATACCTATAGAGACTGGCATTTTTACTCCAGCTTGTTTATACTCATGGAAAAAATGTGCACTATCTTTGTGTATTTGCCAATGCATACCAAGGCGATTTTTATCATATACTTGGAGTCTATACATACCAAGATTTTGTTTTTGACCATCTAAACTTTGTGTATAAACTTGTCCCATAGTTATAAATGGACCTCCATCTTGAGGCCATGTTGTAAGAACAGGTATGTCATATAAATTTATATCTTCATATACTTTTTCTTGACAAGCACCTTTCTTGCTAAGACGTTTTGGAAACACACTTTTAAGTGAAAAAAGTTCGCCTAACATACCCAGTTTTCCCATAAAAGTTGCGGGTGGTTTCATGTGCAAAAGATTTTCAATTTGAGCAGCTATATCATCAGGATGACGCTCAAATATAAGCTCAGTAGCTTCAAGAGAACCAAAGACATTCATCAAAACTGGTATATCAAACTTTTTATTGAGTTTTTTACTAATAGGTTTTGTAAATAAAAGTGCTTTTGAGTCTGGTTTTTTAATCTCTACATAAGCTACATGAGGTATCTCTAACTCTATATCAAGCTCTTCATCAATAACTCTTAGTAAATCTCTACTCTTAAGCTCTTCTATGATTCTCTTCATCTCAAATTCTCCTAAAATACTTCATTAAGCGCTATGTGCTCAGCTCTTTCTAAAAGCTCTTTAGCTCCTGCATCTATCATCATTTGTGCTAATTCTTTTCCAACTTCTTCATACTCATCTTTATCACATGTAACACTTTCTTCAAGTATCTCACTACCATCTGGCAATCCAACCATACATCTTACAAAAATAGACTCGCCTTCAAGTTTTGCATTGATACCAATAGGTACTTGACAACCACCTTCTAAAACTTTTACAAAATCTCGCTCAATTGTAGTTTCCATGATAGCTTCTTCATCACGTAAAACACTCACAATCTCTTCAATCTCTGGACTATCGACTATCTCTATACCAAGAGCTGCTTGCCCCATAGCTGGTATCATTATCTCTGTACTGATAGGAGAAAAATAAGTAACTTCTTCTTCTAATCCAAGTCTTTTTATACCTGCACTTGCTAGGATGATAGCATCGTACTCACCATCTTTTAGCTTTCTAATTCTTGTATTAACATTGCCTCTTAGATTTTTGATGGTTAAATCTGGTCTATATCTAAGTATCTGCATACGTCTTCTAAGGCTGGTAGTTCCTACAACAGCATTTCGAGGTAGTTCATCAACACACGAGTACTTTTGTGAAAGCATAGAATCACGAACATCTTCTCTTTTTGTTATTACAGCAAGCTTTAAACCCTCTGGAAATTCCATAGGCACATCTTTTAAACTGTGTACTGCTATGTGCGATTCACCTTTGAGCATAGAGTCTTCTAACTCTTTTGTAAAAAGTCCTTTTCCTCCTATTTTTGCTAAAGGAGTGTCAAGGATTTGGTCGCCTTTTGATGTCATCGGATTTAAAACTACTTCTAGCCCAGGATGTGCAATTTCTAATAACTCTTTGATGTGTTCTGATTGCCAAAGAGCAAGTTTACTCTCTCTTGTTGCTATAACTAATTTTTTCATTATTTCACCATTTTTTTATAAGCTATTTTTGTTAAATCTTTTTTGCCGTTGATATAAAGCGTAGGTGTGCCTCTTACCATATAGTCTTTTGCAAGTTCTATGTCGCTTTCCATAAAATCAACTACTTCTTTTTGGTTAATCTCTTCTAATGTGAGTTTTGTTCCCATGATTTTGTTAAAAAGAGCCAAAACACTTACTTCGTCTGTTTTTTCCAAGTCCAACGCTTCTTCATACAGCTTTAAAAGAACATCTTTATTAAACTTTTTTGCCACTATAGAAGCTTTAACTAAAGTTTTTGCTCCTTTATGGATTGAGAGCGGAAAGTTATAATAAAACAGAGCAAAATCTTTAGGATGCGCTCTTACAAATTTTATCACATCAGGAATAACATCCATACATGAAGGGCACAGTGGGTCTGAAAAAACTACTAATTTATTTACTGCTTCAAAGCTCCCTTCTATAAAATGCGATTGATTGTAAAAACTCTCATCTATATCAGGAGAGATGGTATCTTTGATGCTTCTTCTTGAATCAAGAAACAAGAAGTCTTTTGATAAAACCGAACCATTTGTAAAAACTATGTCATTAAGACTGATAGTCTTATCTTTGCCGACTAATTTCAAGTCTATCTTAACAGAGTATGCTCTAAAATCTTTTATCTCTTTTACATCTTGTTTATTTAAGATTTTGATATTTGTTAGAGTATATTGACTAGAAGAGTTTATAGCCTCTTTAAAAAAATCCAAAACTTTATCTTCTTCACTTCCAGCATGTAAGTTAATGCTTAGTATGGCTAAGCTCATCAATAACTTCAACGTCAATGATCTCTTCATCATTTCTCCTTTTATTTTGTTCATTATAAAAACTTCTATCATCCTTTGCATGTAAGAATTTTTTAGCAAACATAGTTGCAAAAAAACTAAACTGTAAAAAGACACCAATAATATCACTAAAAAAACCTGGAACTATGAGTAAGATAGCTCCTAAAAGTGTAAAAGCATTGAGTTTTTGAAACTCAGCCATAGAGATGCTTCTTCTTTGCAAAGCTTGCAAACTTTCAAATAAAGTCACTCTAAAGTTTGCTAAAAGTATAAATCCTGCTATCGCTGAAAAGACTATCTCTAAAAATGTTGCCAAAGCACCAATTTGTGAAGAAATGTTAACACTAACAAATACTTCAATAAGGAGATATATCAAAAAATAATTCAAGACAACACTTCCTCTAATCTTTTTTCAATTTCATCAAGACTAATAACCGTTTTTTCTAATGTTTTTCTATCAACNNNNAAGGAAAACCAATAAGCTCAAAATCCTTCATCTTTGGTCCAAATCTATCTTTTCTCTCATCAAGTAATACTTCAAAACCTTTAGATTTTAAAGTCTCATACAATTTTGTAGCAAATGAAAGTTCCTCTTCATTTTTAACATTTGAAACAATAATATCTAAAAGATAAGGTGCTGTTTGTTTGTTCCAGATACAACCAAGTTCATCATGACTAGCTTCAATCATCACTGCAACTAGCCTACTAACACCGATACCATAACAAC
>DKEY01000038.1:0-476 GCA_002469305.1 Sulfurospirillum sp. UBA6810 | reverse complement strand
AAAATGTGCCCTACTTCGATACCTTTTGTCAACCCAAGTTTTGCACCACAACAAGAACAAATATCTCCAGCTTTTACTTCACAAAGGTCTTTATATCTTTCATCTTTTAGATTAAACATGCTTACGCCAACATAGTGATAATCCTCTTCATTGGCTCCACAGATAAGATTTTTTTCCTCTTTGAGTTCATTATCTATGAAAAAGCGAATTTCCTTAGGCAAACCGATAGGTCCACAAAAACCAGGAACCAATCCAACAGCTCTAACCTCTTCTTCATTTGCATCTACCAAATCAAGTGCNNCCACAAGCATTTTGTGCTTTTGTCTCTTGCAAAGTATCATTTCCTCTGACATAAAAGACTACAATTTCATCTTTCTCTTCATAAATAGCTTTTTTGATGACCGCTTTTATCGTATAAAATTGATCTACTTTGAAAAAATTTGCTATATCTTCGATAGTATTTGCTTTTGGTGTAT
>DKEY01000130.1:11398-20400 GCA_002469305.1 Sulfurospirillum sp. UBA6810 | reverse complement strand
TATACTCCTGAGTACATCACTCGCTATATCGTAGAAAATACTCTAGGCAAGATGTGTGCTGACAAAAGAGAAGAGCTAGAACTCACAGAAGTAACCGCCCCAACCAATCTCAAAAAACTCACCAAAAAAGAGATGCAAACAAAAGAAAATCTTCAAGCTTACAAAGAGTGGCTCTTACATGTAAAAGTCCTTGACCCTGCTTGTGGGAGTGGAGCATTTCTCAATCAAGCTTTAGAGTTTTTGATAAAAGAGCATAAAAGACTGCAAAATGACTTGAATTTGATGGGTGACTTGTTTGCAAGTTACACAGTAGAAGAGAGCGTACTCGAAAACAATCTCTATGGAGTTGACATCAACGAAGATGCCATAGAGATAGCAAAACTCAGTCTTTGGCTCAGAACTGCTAAAAAAGGAAGACCTCTTACAAGCTTGGCAGACAAGATACTCTGTGCCAACTCTCTTTTGGATATGCCTTTTAAGGAAAATAGTTTTGATGTTGTGATTGGGAATCCTCCGTATGTAAGAGTACAAGGACTTAAGAGTAACTATGAAGAGGAGAGTAAACTTTATGAAACAAAGTATGTAAGTGCCACTGGAAAGTACGACATCTATGCTTTGTTTTTGGAGATGAGTTTTAAGATGTTAAAGAAAGAGGGAAAACTAAGCTATATCTTGCCTCACAAGTTTCTTGTCTCTGATTTTGGAAGTGGGTTAAGAGGATTTTTGGCTGAAAACAGAGCCGTTGAAAACTTACTGCACTTTGGAAGTGAGATGGTGTTTCAAGATGCTTCAACCTACACTTGTATCATCACACTTTCGCATGATAACAAAGAGTTAAAGTTCAAATCCATCAACCCAAAAGATATTTTTGATGCATTTACTTACGATACTATCGCTTATAAAAATTTGGATGCTGCAAAATGGGAACTCTCTGCTCAAAGCACTTTGCAAGTTATTAAAAAAATGCAAAAACAGCCATTGGTTTTAAAAGATGTTTTTATTAATGCATCTCAAGGTATTGTTACAACAGGTGATGACATTTTTGTTTTAAATGGAAAATTTGAAGAAGATTTTTTTGTGGGATACTCAGAAGAGTTAAAAGCACATGTAAGACTTGAAAAAGAGATAATGAAAGCTTTTTTAAAAGGTGATGCTGTAAAAAAATACGAACAACTCCAAACAAATCTCTATGTTATCTATCCTCATTATCAAGATATAAACAATAAAACAAAACCTTATGAAGAAGAGGAACTAAAAAAGAAGTTTCCACTTACATATGGATACTTGGAACAGTTCAAAGAGTTGTTGACACAGAGAAAAATCAAATACAAAACAAATCCAAAGTATTGGTATGCTCTGCATCGCTCTCGTGAGATGGCTATCTTTAAGAGTGAAAAAATCATAACTCCTGAAATCTCTTTGGGAACAAATATGACTTATGATAATGAACAATTTTATCATGCTACAAAGTGTTACAGTTTTATCAAAAATGAGCAGTACAATGAGAGTTACAAATTTTATTTAGCACTTTTAAATTCATCTTTGATGTGGTTTTTCCTTAAAAATACAGGCTATGAATTGCGTGGAGGCTATTTTGTTTTTAAAACAAAGTTTTTAGAACCTTTTCCGTTACCAAAGCTCAAAAACCTAGAACAACAAATACCATTTATCGAAAAAGCAGATACTATGCTTGAACTTAACAAAGAGCTACAAAGTACAAAACAAAACTTTCAAAGTGAACTAGGCTTAGAAAAACTCACTAAAAAACTTGAAAACTTTGAAACTTTAGAATTTGAGGAATTTGTAAAAGAGTACACAAAAGCTAAAAAGATAAAATTTTCCGATAAACTAGAAGAACGCACATTCAAACACCAATGGCAAAGCCTCTTTGAAAACGACAAAACTCTTACATGTAACATAAAAACGCAGATAGAAAAAACAGACAAAGAGATAGACGCTATGGTCTATAAACTCTATGGTTTGAGTGAAGATGAGATAAAGATAGTCGAGGGGAGAGCATGAATATAATTGAAATAAATAAAGATATTGACTTTACTTTTATCAATAGATTGGCACAACAATTTGACGATATTACAGAAGATACTCAGCTTCTTTTTAGAAAAAAATTTTCAAAACCAGCGGGAATAGCTTATTTGTCTTCTTTGATTGAGAGTAAAAAGAGTTTTATCAAACAAATTGCTTATGAAAAAAAGGCCATCTCATATCTGCAAAGAGCTGATTTTTTTAAAAACTTTCATTTTGATATCGAAGAAAATTTTAACAGATATGAAGCCTCAAACAATATGCTTGAATGCACAAAAATACAAAAAGATGGCGACCCTGATTTTGTTGATGAAAGATTGAAAAAAATATTAGAATCACATTTAGGGGTAAAAAAGCATCTTATTTTAGGTATATTGCTTACAACATATGAAATCGTAGATAATATTTTAGAGCATAGTGTGGGTGGAGCGTTTTCAGTTACCTCTCGACAAATAAAAAATCCAGGATATGTCTGTGCTCAATATTATGGTTATAATCAAATAGAAATTGGTATTTCAGATAGTGGAATGGGTATAATCAACAGCATGGAAGAAGCATATCCTGAATTATCAAGAAAAGAGATACTTCACAAAGCTTTTGAGATAAATACAACAAGGCACATAAAAACAATGCCAAGCAGAGGTAATGGGCTAGCAAAACTTAAAGAATTTGTTTTGGAGTCAAATGGTGAAGTAATTTGTAGAACAAATGAGTATAAAATAACTTTTAATGACAAGTATGAAAATGGTATAATTGAAAAGGAAAAAGACGATTTGAATGGAACGCATTTTCAAATTATCATTGGTTGTCAACATGATATCGATACAAAAAAGATATTTAATGCAGAACCGAGCGATTATGAAGATGATGCATTTGATGATTTTTTTGATTTTTAAAGGATAACAATATGTTTATAATAGAACTTAAAGAATTTAAACCTTTGACAAGCCATCAAACGGGTATAAAAATAAAAGATATAGTAAAAAATCAACTCGAAAAGAATGATGATTTAATTGCGCTCGATTTTGATGGAATTGATGTATGTACAGATTCTTTCATACAACAATTAACTACCATTTTATCGCATGAAATTACATTTGATACTTTTAGAAAGAGAATTAAATTTACCAATTTAAATGATTTTTTAAAAGATTTAGTTAAAAGTAAGTTATTTTCTGCGTCAAAACAAGTAGCTTAGGCAGTGATAAGTTGCCTTGTATTAGTACAGGTTAAATTTTAATTTATTGTTATATTTTACATCATTTTAAAACACTAAAACTTCGGGCACTCATTAAAGAAGATTTGAAAATACATCTAAATAGCAAGATTTCTGAGATTCATAAAAGAACAGATGATTTGGATATAAAATATTTGAGAAGAGTCATTTATAAAATGTATGAATCTGGCGAAATTTAAAGAAAAAAACTTATCAAAAGCGGTGCTTTATTTAAAAATAATCAAGAGAGAAAATGACACAGATATTTCCTACTTCAAGATGTGTACGAGAGTTTTACACTTCATTTTATGAAACAAATCAAATACTCCCCAAAGCTATAAGCGTAGCAGAGTTTGAATCACGTGCTATCCTCATCCCTAACAAATCCCAAGCCGATGAAGATACGAGAGTTTTACTGATGTCTGAAGCTGCAAAGTTTGAAAACTTTAAAGAGTTAAAAATCGAGCGAGAATTTTTGAGTTTCTTAAAAAACTCACCCTATCTATTTCGATTTTTTGAAGAACTTTCAAGTGAAGGTGTAGAGATCAAAGAGTTACATGTAGCCGATACGTATGCACAGTTTGAAGAACATCTTAGCATCTTGGAAGAGTTACTCAAAAACTATACAAAGCTTTTAGGTGAAAAAAATCTCTATGACAAGATAACTTTGCCTCATGAGTATGAACTTAACATTGAGTATTTAAACTCACATGAGGGATTTACCTTGCATCTGGAGGGGTTTTTAAATAATTTCGAGTTCACTCTTTTTAACAGCATAGCAAAACTTTGTCCCTTTAAAATAATCTTACATGTAACAAAATACAACCAAAAAATGCTTCAGTTATTTGATACATTTGATTTGAAAGAGGGCTTTATCTATACCCTAAATCTCAGCACAAATGAGATAGAAGAAGTCAAGAAGATAGAAGAAAAGAAGAAAAATGCAGATGTGAGAGGATTTAGCTCTCGGATTTTGCAAAGTTCATTTATTCATGAAAAGATAAACGAGTTTGTCAAAAAAGGGATCAATCCTGAACGTATAGCTGTAATCTTACCTGATGAGAGCTTTGCAAAAGTTCTCAAAACATTTGATACATACAATAATCTCAACTTTGCTATGGGTGAGAGTTTTAAAGAGAACCAGATATATAAAAAGCTTGACGCTCTTGATAAGTACATTCGAGTTGATGAGATAGAACACAAGTATAGGCTTTCAAGACTAGGCATAGAAGAGACTGTTGTCCAAAGTTTTAAAAGTGCTTGGAGAAAAAAGCTTGGGGTTGAAGAGATTATTCCTTTGCTTTGCAGTTTTTGCCAAGAAGAGACAGAGCAGGAGTTTACTGGGGAGATATATAGATACTCAAAGCTCTTGCAAAGGCTAGGCAAGATAGAACTGAGCAAAGCGCTCAAACTTTTTTTAGGCAGACTCGCTCAAATCACAAAAGATGATGTAAAGGGTGGAAAGATAACAGTTATGGGGCTACTTGAGAGTAGGGGAGTGAGCTTTGATGGTGTTATCGTTGTTGATTTCAATGACGAGTTTATCCCAAAAAGAAGTAAAAAAGATATGTTTTTAACTTCTGATATAAGAGAACACGCCAAACTTCCTGTGCGTCAAGATAGAGAAAACTTACAAAGATATTTTTATGCACAACTCTTTTCTCACGCCAAAGAGATAGCGATAAGCTTTACTCAAAATGACCAAAGTATGGGTTCACGATTTTTAGATGAACTTGGGATAAGTGTAAAACATAACATAGATGAAAAATCTTACTTTTCACCTCTGTTTTTAAGCTCAATGCCACAATCAAGATACAATCCAGAAGTATTACAAGGAAGCTATGATATCAAAGCTACTCCACTCTCAGCGAGTAAACTCAAAACACTTCTTACATGTAAAAGATGGTTTTACTATCGCTATGTTTTAAAATCGCGTGAAGCAAAACTCCCAAGTGAGGGTATCAATGAAGCTGACATAGGCAATGTCTTGCATGAAGCGATGCACTATGTCCTCAAAGATAAAAAACATATAGATGCTGATACTCTCATGATAGAACTTCGTCGTTATCTCCTAAGTGGAGATAAGTCTTTAGAGTGGATTTTTCATCTTGATATTTGGCTAGAGTACCTCAAAGGTATCTGTGAAAATGAAGCAAAAAGATTTCAAGAGGGATATCGTGTTTATGAGCTTGAAAAGTCCTATACAACAAAGTACAAAGGTTTCGTTTTAGAGGGGAAGATAGATAGGATAGATGTCAAAGACGGTAAGTTTTATGTGATAGATTATAAAAGTGGCAAGATACCAACTGTGAGCGAAAAAACGCTTGAAAAGTGCGTGGAGTTTCAACTAGAGTTTTACTATCTTTTAGCTAAAGAGCTAGGAGAAGTAGGAGGACTCTTTTATTATGAGCTCAAATCTGCCAAGCTAGAGAGCGAGAGTTTGTTTGAGCAAAAACTAGAAAAATTAGATGAGATACTGCAAAGCTTGGAAAAACCAGTGAGTGAGTTTGAAAAATGTGAATCAAACGCCCCATGTAGATTTTGTCCTTTTGTAAAACTGTGTGATAGGAGTTGATATGAGTAAGTTTGAACCATATTTGGCATTGCATGCGAGTGCAGGAAGTGGAAAGACTTATGCCCTTTCTGTTCGCTATATCTCTCTTTTGTTTCTTGGTACAAATCCAAGTAAAATCTTGACACTCACTTTTACAAACAAAGCGGCAAGTGAGATGAAAAGCCGTATCTATGACACACTTAAAAATCTTGAAAATAAAAGTGAACTTGATGCCATCTGTGAGCAAGTTGGCATGAGCAAAGAAGAGGTGCTCTTTAAAAAAGAGGCTGTTTTGGAGAAGTTTTTAAAAGAGGATTTGCTTATCTCGACCATAGATTCATTTTTTGCTTCGATACTTCGCAAGTTTGCACTCAATGCAGGATTTATGCCCGATTTTAAGATAGAAACTGCGCTCAAAGAAAGTGATTTTATAGAGAGATTTTTAAGGATGTGTATCCAAGAGAAAAAGTACCATTCTCTTTTAAAATTTAGTATCAATGAGGATAAAAAACTAGCAGATGTATTCTCAATGCTAGTCAATTTTTATAACAAAGAGGGAGAATTTGATGCGAGTGTATTTGAAAAAGCAGAGTTTAAAAGTCCTCAAAGAGTGCTTGAACTCTCTTTGGAGTTAAAATCTTGCTTTGAAAAAGAAAAAGCAAGCGCCACTGCCATAAACAGTTTTGACAATGAAGACATACCCTCTCTTTTAAAAAGAAGTTTTTTAAAATACGCTTATCTAGAAGAGTCTAGAACATATAAAAAGTATGTAACCCCAGAGATAGAAGAACTTTACGAAGCGTTAAAAAGTGAGCTAAGTGCTTTTATAAATGCCAGAGAAAAGTATATCTTAGGTGAGCTTGGGGATTTGTATAGTATCTATAAACTCACTTTGAGGATGTTAAACAAAGAGCTCTCGACTTTGAGTTTTTCAGATGTGAGTAGTGCTCTTTATACTCTTTTGCAAGATGAAATTTCAAAAGAGTTTTTATACTTTAGATTAGATGGTAAGATAGAGCATATCCTCTTAGATGAGTATCAAGATACAAATGTTTTGCAGTACAAGATACTAAAGCCTTTGATTGAAGAAATCATCTCAGGTGTTGGGGTGAAGTCGTTTAAGTCACTCTTTTTTGTTGGGGATGTCAAACAGTCGATTTATCGTTTTCGTGGTGGTTCAAAAGAGTTATTTGAACATAGTGTGAAACACTTTGGCGTGAAAAGAGACTTTTTAGATACAAATTATAGAAGCACAAAGCATGTAGTAGAAGTTGTCAATGAAGTATTTGGCAAAAAGATGAAAAACTATGAGCCACAACATGTAAACTCTAAAGTTGATGGTTTTGTAAAAGTAACTATCAACGATAACATAGAGCAAGAAGTAGTAAAAAATGTAGAACTTTTACTTCAAAATGGCATTACATGTAAAGATATAGCATTGCTCGTACATCAAAACAAAGATGCACAGTATCTTAAAGAGTTACTCCTTGAAAATATACAAGAGATAAAGGTTCAAACAGAAGCTTCTATCAAACTTATCGATATGCCTTTGATTAGTGCGATTTTGGATTTGATAAAGTATCTATACTTCAAAGATGAACTTTTTTTGCAAAACTTTTTAGTGGCGATAGGCAGAGATTGGAGAGATAAACTAGATACCTCTTGGTGTAACCTAGATGATACTCCTTTTGAATTAATCTCAAAAATCATAAAAAGATATGAGATATTTTATGATGATTTAGATGTTATCAAACTCTTGGAAGTGGCAACAAGATATGAAGATATAGAGTCGTTTCTCTTTTCATGTGAGAGTTTTAGTGAAGATGCCAAGAGTGAAGATAATGATGGCATCAAGGTTTTAACTATCCACAAATCAAAAGGCTTAGAGTTTAAACATGTCATCGTTGTAGATAGGTTGGGTGCTCCAAAAACAAAAAACTCAACACTTTTGTATGAGTATGAAGATATAAAGCTCACAGCCATCTACCAAAGAGTAAGCTCACGTGAGTATATAGATAGTGCTTATAAAAATGCAAAAGCAAAAGAGGAGATGCTGGAGTATGAAGATAAGCTTAACATGCACTATGTAGCATTTACCAGAGCAGAGTCGTCGCTCATCATATGTAAAAAAGAGAAAGCAAGTGCTTTTGAGGACTTGGATTTAGAAGAGTTACAAAGAGGTCATATCGAAGTTGAAGTAGAAAAACAGAGTGGAAAACAATCTCTTTTAAAGATGCAAGAAGGCTTTTGCAGATATGGCTTTCAAGAAAAGCAAAAGAGTGAAGATGTAGGTGACACAAAAGAGCTTGACATGTTTGCTATCGAGTATGGACTTGCGCTTCACTACTGTTTGGAAATGATGCATAAGTTTGATAAAAATTCACTGCAAAGTGCTTACAAAGCGATGTTTAACAGATATGCCCTCACTCTTAGTCAAGAGAGTTTAACGAGTATATACAACCGCATAACGAAACTTATAGAAGATGAAAAGTTTAAGACTCTTTTAGAGGGAGCAAAGGTTTATAAAGAGCAGCCTATCGCTTATAATAAAGAGAGAAAACAGATAGATTTACTTTTGCAAAAAGAAGATAAAATCATCATAGTAGATTATAAAAGCTCGAAAAACATCCAAGAAGAGCATCTTTTACAAGTTGATTTATATAAAAAAGCCTTGAAGCAGATACAAGAAAAAGAGGTAGAGGCGTATCTTTGCTATCTGAGAGAAGAAGGAGTAGAATTCATAAACTTATAAATAGCTAAAATTAAGCTATATTTAAAGATTATTTTACTACAATCACACTTCAAAAATAAATTTGGCAAAGGTTTCAACATGAAGGCTACAAGAGCTATTAAGCCAAACGAAGTACAACGCGACTGGATCGTTGTTGATGCAGCTGGTAAGAAATTCGGTAGAGTTATTACTGAAGTTGCTACACTTTTAAGAGGCAAACACAAACCTTACTTTACTCCAAACGTTGATTGTGGTGATTTTGTTATCATCATCAATGCAGAAAAAGTTGAAGTAAGTGGAAATAAAACAGAAACAAAATTATACCACAGACACTCTGGTTATTTTGGAAGCGTAAAGAGCGAAAAAATGGGAGATCTTTTAACAAGTAACCCAACTAAACTATATAGATTGGCAGTTCGTGGTATGTTACCTAAAACAAATCTTGCAAAAGATATGAT
>DKEY01000130.1:4171-11327 GCA_002469305.1 Sulfurospirillum sp. UBA6810 | reverse complement strand
TGCTAAAGTATGGGTTGCTCCAGGTTCAGGTAACATCATCGTTAACGGACTAGAGTTTGAAGCATGGTTAGGTGGACACGAAACAATCAAAAAGAGAGTACGTCAACCACTAGCAGTTACTAAACAAGAAAGTAACTTTGATATCAAAGCATCAACTATGGGTGGTGGTTATTCTGCACAAGCAGATGCACTACGTCATGGTATCTCTAAAGCATTGGCTTCTATGGATGCTGATTTTAGAGCGACATTAAAACCACTAGGCTTACTAACTCGTGACTCAAGAGTTGTTGAGCGTAAGAAATTTGGTAGAAAGAAAGCAAGAAAATCTCCACAGTTCTCTAAGAGATAATGGTCGTTTAATAAACTTTTCTTTTTTGAGAGGGCTTGTCCCTCTCAACCTCCTTTTATATCCCCATTTTTGTAAAAATAAATCTAAATTTTGCTATCATTTGTCTTTAAAATAAATTATCAAACTCAAATAATTTACCAATAAAAGAGGAAAAACATGCAATTTACAACCCCATTAAAAAGCAACAGTATAAAAATCATGCTTGTAGGTAGCGGTGAACTTGGCAAAGAAGTTATCATCGAAGCACAAAGACTAGGTATAGAAACAGTAGCAGTTGACTCTTACAATAACGCTCCTGCTCATCTTGTAGCAAATAAAAGTTATGTAATCAATATGAAAAACAAGGAAGAACTTTTAGAAGTTATTCGTCGTGAACGTCCAACATATATACTTCCTGAAATTGAAGCTTTGAGTATAGATGCACTTATCGAAGCAGAACGTGAGGGTTTTCATGTTATCCCAAATGCTGATGCAGTAAAAAAAACAATGAATAGAAAAAATATCAGAGAATTTGCAGCAAGTGAACTTGGTGTCAAAACAAGTAACTATCTTTTTGTCAAAGATTATGAGAGCTTGTGTGAAGCAGTTGAGCAAATAGGTATTCCTTGTGTTGTTAAACCTGTTATGAGTTCTTCTGGACATGGACAGAGTGTGGTAAAATCAAAAGATGATATTTTGAGAGCTTGGGACAGTGCAAAAGAAGCACGTGGTGATTCAAGCGAACTTATCGTAGAAGAGTTTATCAAGTTTGATTATGAGATAACCTTGCTTACTGTTAGAAATGAAAAAGAGACAGTTTTTTGTGAGCCTATCGGACATATCCAAGAAGATGGTGATTATGTTTTGAGTTGGCAACCAATGGATATGAGTGAAGTGGCTTTGAAAAAAGCACAAGAGATAGCAAAAAAAGTTACAGATGGACTAGGTGGACGTGGACTTTTTGGAGTAGAGTTTTTTGTAAAAGACGAAGAAGTTTACTTTAGTGAGTTAAGTCCTCGCCCTCACGATACTGGCATGGTAACACTTATCACACAAAGCCAGAGTGAATTTGCCTTACATGTAAGAGCTGTTTTAGGGTTGCCTCTTGATTTTATCTTCTATGGAGCTGGTGCGAGTGGAGCATATAAGAGTGATGCTGAATCAGTATGTCCAACTTTTAACATAGATGAAAATGCCTTTGGTAAAAACTCTTTTGTAAGAGTTTTTGGAAAACCAAATAGTCATAAAGGAAGACGTATGGCTGTGGCTTTAGTTTTTGATGAAGTGGAGAGTGCTAAGAAAAGAGCAAGAGAGATAGCTTTGAGTATAAAAGAGTAGATGAAAAAAGAAAAAATCCTTATAAGCTCTTGTTTGGTTGGAGAAAATGTAAAGTATGATGGTGGCAACAATGATATCACCGCTGATACTTTTATCCAAAAGCTTTTAAATGAAGATATGCTAATCCCCCTCTGCCCAGAGGTTGCAGGGGGACTTGAAACTCCTAGAGTTCCTGTGGAGATTGTAAATAAAAAAGCAATCAATCAAGAAGGAGAAGATAAAACACTCTTTTTTGAGCGAGGTGCTCAGAGGGCATTGGAACTTTGTAAAGAATTTGATATAAAATATGCTATTTTAAAGTTTCGTTCCCCCTCATGTGGAAGTGAGCTTATCTATGATGGTACTTTTACCCATACTCTAGTCACTGGTGATGGGTTTTGCTCAAAACTTCTCAAAGAAAATGGTATAGAAGTTTTTAGTGAAAAAAATATGGAAAAGTTAGAAAAAATCCTATTTAATTAAGATAAAAAAGGTCTTATTTACTTTTTATTTATAAAAGGTTAATTTAGTGTTTAAATATTTGTCTTATACTTTCATTACCAAGACAAAAACCTCCTTTTTGTAGATAGAACTTATAAATTTTTAAAAATTGCGTCCGGGTTGCCCGCCCTGGACGCTTTTTTTTTGCCTTAATTTTCCACAGCACTTATATAACACGGATAAGTAAAGATATCTCCAAGGTTATTATGTAACAAGGTTGCATGATTTATTGTTTCAAGATACATGCTTGCTATGTGTGTTATACCAGTATTTTGAAACCATTTTGGATATGCCCCTGCTGAAAATCCTGCTAAAACTTTTATCGGAACATTTTTCCCAAAATGTAAAATAGCATCAATAGTTGAACCAAGAAGAGTTGCTCCTGTAATGATGAGTATATCAGCTTTCATGATGGCTTCATATTCATAGATATCATTGTAGATTTTATTTTCTATATCTGTGTGTTGCCTACAAAAAACACTCACTTTTCTATTGTTTTCTTTAAGCATTTTGACAACAGGTTGTAGATGACCAATAAAAACAATATTTGAGTTTTCATGACTATTTTCTAAAACAAACTGAGTGAGGCTTTTACGCAAATCTTCTTCGAGTATAGGTTTTTCTTTTTGCAATAGACATTGTGATATCGCATTTATAGCAGAGAGACTAAAAGCTCTTTTCCCAGCATCAAAAACACTACCTTGGAGAAGAATTTCACTCAATGAAGTGGCTTCTAACCCACCGTTGTTTCCTTCTGTTTTAGGAGTAAGAGAAACACCAGTTGCAACTAAATTTCCATCACTTACTTTCGTATAAGTAAACAAAGACCCCATACCACTCTCAATAAGCTGCAAATCATTTTTATTTGCTACATGTAGAGCTTGTTTTTGAAGTTTGTAAAATAGCATATTTGTATTCCTTGTAAATTTTTGAGATATTATAAAAATCATAATAATATTACAATAGCTGATTAATATTATTTATTCTATTTAAGTAATCATTTAAAATGAAAGTGCTAGTATGTTACATAAAATTTATTAGTATTATTTATTGATATTAAAACAGTTTCTATCTTATTAATTAAGGACTAGATTGTATGAAGAGAAGTTTTTTTGTATGGCTTGTATTGGCAATAAGTTTGTGGGCAAAGCCTTATACGGATATGCTAGGCAGAACAGTAGAAATTCAAAAAGCAGAAACTTTTGTTTTTATAGGACCAGGAGCATTGAGACTTGGGGTCTATTTGGATCTTAAAGCTCAAGTTGTTGGGATAGAAAAAATTGAACAGATACAAAATACTCAATCACCTTATCGAACTTTTTTAGGTGTAGATTTTGCAAAAAGGCTTCCTATCATCGGTAATGGTGGTCCTGGAAAGATGCCCAATCTTGAAGCACTTGTTAGTGTAAATCCGGATGTTATCTTTACTTCATTTATAGACAAAAACCAGATCGAAATGATAACTCAAAAAACAGGGATACCAGTAATCGCACTAAGTTACGGCGCTTCATATGGCGGTAATGGTACTAGAAATTTAGATGAAATAAAAAGTTCACTTATACTTATAGCCGAAGTTTCAGGTAAACAAGAAAGAGCAAAAGAGTTGGTAGATTTTATAGAAATTCAAGAAGAAACTCTTTCAAAAATCAATCTTGAACCTAAAAGTTTGTATATCGGAGGAGTAGCTTATAAAGGGATACAGCCTATAACTAGTACAGAAGTTGCATATCCTCCTTTTGAACTTTTGGGACTCAAAAATTGTGTATTTGAAAATAGAAGTAAAATACAAGGGCATCAATTCATAGATTTTGAAGCACTATTAAAAGCAAATCCTCAGGTGATATTTACAGATATGTATAGCCGTAAAAAAATAGACCAAGATTATCAAGAAAAAAAAACTATGTATGATACGCTTGATGCATATAAAAATGCTCAAGTTAAAGAAGTTTTAGGCTTTAACAATTACAGCACAAATGTGGAAAATCTTCTAGTGATAGCATGGCAGATAGCTAATTATCTTGGATATGATGTGGATATAAATAAAAAAGTGGTTCAGGTATATGAGACATTCTATCCAAATGAAGCTGAAGTACTTTTAGCAAAACTTTCATATGATTTAGGTAAGTGATGAGTCTTAACAAAACTTATAAAAAAAGATTTCAAAAAAGAATTTTGGTATTTTTTTCTCTTCTCCTAGCTCTTTTTTTTCTTATTTACTTAAGCTTGATTAGCGGTTCAAATGGTTTAGTTTGGGCTGATGGAATGAAAATTTTATCTCTAAGTGAACAAGATAAAACTTTTCAAGTTATCATAGGCTCTATCCGTTTTCCAAGAGTAGTAGCAAGCATTATGGTGGGATTGTTGTTGGGTTTATCAGGAGCTGTGATGCAAGGTGTATTAAAAAATCCTCTCGCTTCTCCTTTTACTTTAGGCATTTCACAAGCAGCTGGTTTTGGAGCGGCGATAGCTATCATAGTGCTTCCAAATTTTACACTTGAAAGTCCTTTTATCGCTCAATTTGGTATAACGATATGCGCTTTTGTTTTTAGTATCATTTGTACATTTGCGATACTATGGATAAGCTCACGTGTTGGGATGAGCCCTACGAGTATCATCTTGGCAGGGGTTGGGCTTGGTTCACTGTTTCATTCTGGTACGATGTTTTTACAATACTTTACAGATGAGATGAGTGCCGCAGCTACACTTTTTTGGACATTTGGAGATTTGAGTAAAGCTTCCAATGATGCACTTTATATTTTGTGTATAGTTTTTTTCCCAGCTTTTCTTTTCTTTTGGTTCTCTCATTGGAAGTTTGACGCTTTAAGTTTTGGTGATGAGAGTGCTTTTAACAAAGGTGTAAATGTAGAACAATTTAGAACAGTTTCTCTGATAGTTGCTTCATTTTGCACAGCTGTGGGAGTCGCTTTTTTTGGTATCATCGGTTTTATCGGACTTATCGCTCCCCATATGGTTAGGATGCTACTTGGCTCAAATCATAGTGCGTTGCTGCCATTGTCTGCTTTGTTTGGAGGAGTCCTTCTTTTAGGAGCTGATTTGGTAGCACGAACTCTTCTATATCCTAGCGTCTTACCTGTTGGAATTTTAACTTCATTTATTGGGGCTCCTTTATTGTTATATTTATTGGTTACATTAAAAAGGGTACAAGCATGAGCTTACATGTAAAGAATTTAAGCTATAAACTTGGCAAAAAAGAGTTACTAAAAGATATATATTTGAGTGCTCAAAAAGGTCAAATTATAGGAATAATTGGACCAAATGGTGCTGGAAAAAGTACACTTTTGAAACATATTGCAGCTATTTTACCCATACAAACAGCACAAGTAATCCTAGATGAAAAAGATATTTCCAAACTATCACCAAAAGATATCTCTAGGCATATCGCTTATCTCGCCCAATTTTCAGCAGTACCACGCATGAGTGTATTAGAAACACTAGAGCTTGGACGGCGCTCTTATAGTGGGATGATACTTGGAAAACTTGATAAAGAATTGATAGCAAAAAGTGTAGAAGAGTTTGGACTTGAAGATTTGTTGTGCAGACATCTTGATACGCTAAGTGGTGGGGAGCGACAAAAAGTTATGATAGCAAGCGCACTCTTGCAAGAGCCTGATGTTTTGTTACTTGATGAGCCTATATCTCATCTTGACCCAAAAAATCAGCTCGAGATGTTAAGTGCCATCCATAAAGCTACATATGAAAAAAACCTTATAACCTTTGTTGTTTTGCATGATATGCAACATGCGTTACATTATTGTGATGCACTTTTGATGTTAAAAAGTGGTGAAGTGAAATATCATATAAAAGCACAAGAAGTGCAAGAGAGTATGCTTCAAGAGTTGTTTGATGTTGCAATTAAATTACATTATGTAAGCGGACATAGCTTTATCTATTATGGACACCACCATTAATATTTTATCTTAATTTCTAAATCCAATAGAGTATGTTTTTGATATAATTGCCAGATGAAAACATTTATATTTTTAATCCTTACATGTAAGCTTCTTTTGGCTTCAACCTTACATATGTCTATCTCTGCAAGTCCTGCTAGAGTGAACCCAATCCTCTCAACAGACTCAGTAACTTCTGAAATCACACAGTGGGTTTTTAGCTCTCTCATCACTTACGATAAAGATGCAAAAATCAAAACAGAGCTTGCTAAAAGCTATCAGTTTTTAAATGATACGACCTTAGAGTTTATCTTGCGTGATGATGTTACTTGGAGTGATGGTACAAAGTTTACTGCTCGTGATGTTGTTTTCACATATGAGACTATCATTTCTCCAGATATATACACGCCATATGCTTCAAGTTTCTTACATGTAAAGAGTGTGAAAGCTGTTGGGGATTATAAAGTTATTGTAGAGTATAAGTATCCATACTTCAAAGCGCTAGAGACTTGGATGATGTCGATACTCCCTTTTCATAAACTCAAAAATGAAAAAAACTTGATGACAAGCAAGTTTAACCAATCTCCCATAGGAACAGGCTCTTATACCTTGGACAAGTTTTCAATTTCAAGTGATATAGAACTGAGTGCAAATAGAGACTATTTTATACATAAACCAAATATAGACAAGATAATTTACCACTTTTTGCCAGATAGTTCAGCCGAATTTTTGATGCTTAAATCAAAAAAATTAGATGTAGGTAGTTTAAGTCCACTGCAGATAGAGAGACAGATAGATGAAGAGTTCAAAAAAAGCTTTGATATTTATGAAGATATAGCACACTCTTACTCGTATATAGGGCTTAATCTCAGACTTGAAAAGTTTAAAGATAAAAGAGTCAGACAAGCATTGAGCTTGGCGCTTGATAGGCAAGAGATAGTAGATATCCTCTATTTTGGGCATGGACAAGTGTGCCATGGTCCATTTTTGCCAGGTACTGGGGCATATAACGAGTCTGTAAAATCACCTAAACAAAATATACAAGAAGCACGAAGATTGTTAAAAGAAGCTGGATATGATGAAAACAATCCTTTCACATTTA
>DKEY01000130.1:0-4085 GCA_002469305.1 Sulfurospirillum sp. UBA6810 | reverse complement strand
ATGGGCTGGTCTTTGGGACTCAAGCCTGATGCTTATAGTATCTGGCATAGTGAGTCAAACAAAAAAGGTGGCTTTAACTTTGTAGGTTATAAAAATGAAAAGGTAGATATGCTTATCAAAAAAGCCGAAAAAACAGTGAATCAAGAAGAGTTTGACAAAATGTACAAAGAGATTTTTTATGAAATCACAAATGACAATCCTTACCTCTTTTTAGTTATACCAAACTCTATAACAGTGGTCAATAAAAATATTTCCCCCGTAAGTCCCTCTTTGATAGGGGTAATGCATAATGCTATTGATTGGATAAAAAAAGACTTTTAATCCAATATATGATAAAATGATTACAATTTACCAAATTTTAAAGGTTGTATTATGAGAAAGCTTATATTGTTGGTTGCTATACTCTCTTTTGGTTTTGCGAATGAAGAGGGCTATAAGATGATAAAAGTGGTTGAAGGTGCAACGTCTTCTAACGCAAGTAAAGAGATAGTGATACCAGAAGAAAAAAGGCCAGCAGGTTTTATCATAAGAGAAGCGTTAGAAGAGGAGCCTATCGTCAAAGAAGTTGTTTCAACTGATGATGATATGGATGGAGTTTTAAATAAAAAAGATGAGTGTCCAGATACTCCAAAGGGTAAAGTTGTTGATGAGAAAGGGTGTACAAAGCTAATCCGCTTACAAGTTAACTTTGCATTTGACAAATACAATTTACTCAAAGAATACGAAGATGAGATAGAAGAAGCAGTAACATTTTTAGAACAAAATCCAACGCTTAGCGTTTCAGTAGATGGACATACAGATGCCATCGGAACACAAGAGTATAACCAAGGACTTTCTGAAAGAAGAGCCAATACAGTAAGTAAAAAGCTACAAGAACTTGGGGTAAAAGAGACAAAGATTTTATCAAAGGGTTTTGGTGAAATGAAACCAATACAAACAAATGAGACAGCAGAGGGGCGCGCTAAAAATAGACGTGTAGATATCAGTTTTAACAGATAGGAGAAATACTATGAAAAAGCTATTATTGAGTACAGTACTCGCTAGTTCACTTCTTTTTGGTGGACAAGGGGATTATAAAGCAGAATTAACTGCAACTGTTGGTGGTGTCAAACCAGAAGGCAATCTTGATTTGGATAATCAGTTAAACTTTGGACTCCGCTTTGGTACCTATGTAGAAGATATGTTTTTTGATGTTTTAGAGTTTGGATTTGAGAGAGTAAATTCGGCTGATTATGAAAACTCTACAAGCGAAACAAATATCAATAGATTTTTTGTAGATGTGATTAAAGAGTATGATATAAACAAAGATACCGCACTTTATGGCTTAGCGGGTATTGGTTTTGAAAACTTTAGAAACCCACTGTTTGAAAATGAAGATGATGGTTTCTTTCAGTATGGTTTAGGTATCAAGCATTGGCTAAGTGAGAGCTTTGCACTTAAAGCAGAAGCAAGACATGCTGTTACATTTGAGGGCAATAACAATCTGTTTTATACTCTAGGTTTTGTTATCCCATTTGGTAAAAAAGAGCAACCTATGCCTGTGGTAAAAGAAGAGCCAAAAGCTGTCGTTGCACCTGTTGTGGTAGAGCCAAAAAAAGAGGAACCAAAAGTGGTAGAAAACATGGACCACGATAATGATGGTGTTGAAAATAAACTAGATGAGTGTCCAAATACACCAGCTGGAGCTGTTGTAGATAACAATGGTTGTGTAAAGCTCATACGCTTACATGTAAACTTTGATTTTGATAAGTTTGATGTGAAACCAGCGCAAATGGAAAAAATCAATAAAGTAATTGAATTTATGAAAGAACACAGTGATTATAGCGTTGTTTTAGATGGACATACTGATGCAAAAGGTAGCGAAAAATATAACCAAAAACTAGCTCAAAAAAGAGCTGATGCTGTGGCAAATATTTTGGTGAGCAACGGTATAGCAAAAGAGAAAATCACAACAAATAGTTTTGGAGAAACACAACCTGTCGTTTCAAATGATACTGAAGACGGACGTGCACAAAACAGACGTGTTGATGCACATTTTACTAAGTAAAGAGAGTACAAAATGGAATTTAGTATGGATATGATTATTTCGTATGTTACCTTGTATGGTTTTAAACTCATAGGTTCAATTCTTATATTTTTCATAGGAAAAAAAGTTGCAAGTATTGCGTCAAATTTTTCTTTAAAACTTATGGAAAAATCAAAAGTTGATATTACCTTGAGTAAATTTATTTCAAGTGTGATGTATGGGTTGTTGCTTGTTGTTATAGTTTTAGCAGCACTAAGTAACCTAGGGGTCAATACAACCTCTTTTGTAGCAATCTTGGGTGCAGCTGGTCTTGCTGTTGGTTTAGCTTTTAAAGACACTTTTGCCAATATCGGTGCAGGCGTGCTAATCATCTTTTTCAGACCTTTTAAAGTAGGTGATTTTATCTTGGCTTCTGGAGAGTCTGGTACAGTAGATGAGATAAACCTTTTTAGTGTAATCTTAAAAACAGGTGATAATAAAAGAATTATCATGCCAAATTCTGCAGTGATAAGCTCAAATATCACAAACTTCTCAGCAAATGAAAATAGAAGAGTAGATATGGTGTTTGGCATAGGCTATGATGATGATCTTAAGCTTGCGAAAGAGACTCTTTTAGAGATAATTGTAGAAGATGAGAGAGTTTTAAAAGACCCTGCGCCACTAGTAGCAGTGGGAGAACTTGCAAGTAGTAGTGTTAACTTTGTTGTTCGTGCTTGGGTAAAAAAAGATGATTATTGGGGAGTCTTTTTTGATACAACAGAGAAAGTAAAACTTACTTTTGATGCAAAAAATATCTCAATTCCATATCCTCAGATGGATGTACATACAAAAAAATAAATTCAAAATCAGGTGGGTAAGATATACCCACCACACTCACGAAAAGCTTACATGTAAAGGGTTTTATGAAAAGTATATTGTTTGATTTAGATGGTACTTTGATAGATTCAACTGATGCAATAGTTGAAGGATTTGAAGTTGCATATGATAGTTTTGGAGAGATTCCTCCCCACAAAGAAGAGATTGTAAAGCTTATAGGCTACCCTCTTGATATTATGTTTCAAAATTTGGGTGTTAGAGGAAATGTTTGGAATTATGTAGATGCATATAAACAGCATTATAGGATTATATCTCGGGCAAAAACTTCTCTTTTACCACTCGCAAAAGAGGCTATCATAGAGGCGTCAAGACATGCAACTCTAGGCGTTGTTACTACAAAAACAGCAAGATATTCTGAGGAATTATTAGAACATATGGGGATTATGCAGTATTTTAAAGTTCTCATTGGAAGAGAAAGCGTAGAAAACCCTAAACCTCACCCTGAACCTATCTTTAAAGCTATGGATATTTTAGGTTCAATTCCAAGTAAAACATGGATGATTGGGGATACGATACTTGATTTGGATTCTGCCAATAAAGCAGGCATTAAAAGCGTTGGTGTTCTTTGTGGTTATGGCAAAAGAAATGAACTACAAAAGTACACAAAAAATATAGTCAATGATGCTTATGAAGCGGTTTATTTTATAAAAGAATATTAAAAAGTTGTTATATCTTTTTCATTTTTTTTCTATATGATTTCAGCATAATATAAAGGTGTTTCCTATTGTTAAAGTATAATTAATAAGTTCTCGATGCTCTACCTATTTATTATATATTAAGACAATGAAAAGTAGAATAAACCCTCAACACCATATTACAATCAAAAATATAAATTAATAAGGGGAATTGTTATGGCAAAAGTCATGAAAACTATGGATGGTAACGAAGCAGCTGCACACGTGTCTTATGCGTTTACAGAAGTTGCTGGAATCTATCCTATTACACCAAGCTCACCTATGGCTGATTTTACAGACATTTGGGCAGCACAAGGTAAAAAAAATCTATTTGGAATGCCTGTCAAAGTCGTTGAAATGCAAAGTGAAGGTGGTGCTGCAGGTACTGTTCATGGTTCTTTACAAGCTGGAGCCTTAACAACAACATATACAGCGTCACAAGGTTTGCTACTCAAAATACCTAACATGTATAAAATCGCAGGACAATTACTTCCTGGTGTTATCCATGT
>DKEY01000185.1:2480-15803 GCA_002469305.1 Sulfurospirillum sp. UBA6810 | reverse complement strand
GTAAGTTTTGATTTTACAAATCGTTCTAACCAAAACAAGAGATTTGCATCAAATTTCTTTTTATTATCTACGGCAAAGCGCATTATAAAGACCTATTTTGTTTTGAAGGTAAAAAGTCCACCTTCACTTTTAGTAGCCCCATCAAGAACGACTTCTGCATTCCATATCATACCCCCAACTAAACAATCAGGTAAAATCCCACTTGTTTGATATATCCCCTCCGCTATTTTTTTAAGCTCAAAGCTATGGTAACCCATGTTCATATTTGTTGCATAGATATGTAACTTAAAACTCTCTGGTCTTAAATCTTTTGAAGTTGTAACCTTAAAGGTAAGAGGTTTCATCAGAGGTATCTCTTTTGGTTCTATTTCAAAACTCATTGTTTCATTATTTGGAAATTTAACACTACACGGACTTACATGTAAGTCACAATCATTTGATTGCGGGTAAAAAGTAGTATCTCCAACAAAGAATTTATAGATATCTTTCATATCAACAAGTAGAAAAAGTCCCACTAAAACGACAACAATAAGCTCAGCTAAGAGAGTTAGATAAAATTTTTTTGTTTTCATAGTGAGAGTTTATAACAAAATAGTTGATTTTTACTTAAAAGAAGAACACTTATTGCTTGCATGTAGAAAATATGAAAATTTATAGGATAGATTATGAATATATTAGTTGTGGATGACAGCTCAACCATGAGAAGGATAGTTGCAAATGCTCTGAACAATATCGGGTATAGCAATATAACTTTGGCAGAAGATGGCTCAGATGCGCTTAAAAAGATAAAAGCTACACAGTTTGATGCTATCATGACAGATTGGAATATGCCAAAGATGGATGGACTTTCTTTAGTTAGAGAAGTGAGAAAGATGGAAAACTATAAAGAAGTTCCTATCGTTATGATAACAACAGAGGGTGGAAAAAGAGAAGTAATCACAGCGATAAAAGAGGGTGTAAATAACTATATAGTAAAACCTTTTACAGCTTCTACACTTAAAAGCAAATTAGAAGATATCATCTAAGGATATCTATTACGCTGAAATTATGCTATACTTCGCTCAATTTCAGCGTACTTCGGTCTACTTCTGACTTCGTTTTCGTTATCTTATAACATTAACTCAAAAAAATTTACTTAGCCTAGATCGTACTTATTTTACTTAAGAGGGCTTATACACAAACAAAGGTACATATCAATGTCATTTCAATCATTAGGATTATCAGCTGAGATTTTAAAAGCTGTAAAAGAAGAGGGCTATACATCTCCAACGCCCATACAAAAACAAGCTATACCAACTATATTAGCTAAAAAAGATGTTTTAGCAGGTGCGCAAACAGGAACAGGAAAAACAGCAGGATTTACACTGCCGATTTTAGAGATACTTAATTCTAAAGAAAAAACAAATACAAAACCAAAGATAAAAGTACTTGTTCTCACTCCAACAAGGGAGTTAGCAACACAAGTAGAAGATAGTGTAAAAACATATGGAAAATATCTTCCTTTTAAATCAACAGTAGTTTTTGGAGGTGTTGGTATAAATCCTCAAATAGCAACTCTAAGAAAAGGTGTAGATATCGTTGTTGCAACACCAGGAAGATTGCTTGATCACATAGAAAGAAAAAGTGTTGAGCTTTCACATGTAGAGATTCTTGTATTAGATGAAGCAGATAGAATGCTTGACATGGGCTTTATCAATGATATCAAAAAAGTTCTAGCAATTTTGCCTAGAAAAAGACAAAATCTTCTGTTTTCAGCTACATTTTCACCAGAGATAAAGGCTTTGGCAGATAGATTACTCAATAAACCTATACTTATAGAAGTTTCTCGCTCAAATGAGGCTTCTGAACTCGTATCACAGCTTATCCATCCAGTTGATAAAGATAAGAAGAGGGTGCTTTTAACACATCTTATCAAAGAGGGTAAATGGACTCAAGTTCTTGTTTTTACGAGAACAAAACATGGTGCAAATAAACTGAGTGAACAGTTAGTAAAAGATGGTATAACTTCAAGTGCAATCCATGGCAATAAAAGTCAAAGTGCGCGTACAAAGGCTCTTTCAAACTTTAAAGATGGAACAATTAGAGTGCTAGTAGCAACAGATATCGCTGCTCGTGGTATAGATATAGACCAACTTCCACATGTAGTCAATTTTGAACTACCTAATGTCAGTGAAGACTATGTCCATAGAATCGGACGAACAGGAAGAGCTGGAAGCAAAGGGCAGGCTGTATCACTTGTATGTGTTGATGAACTTGCATATTTAAAAGATATAGAAAAACTTATAAAACGAAAAATCCCTCAAGAGATTGTTCATGGCTTTAAACCAGATCCAACTATAAAGCCAGAACCTATAAAACAAAACAGAAATAACAAACCACAATTATCACGTAACCAAACCAAAAAAGAACCTCGTGAAAATCAAGCAAGAAGTAAAAAGCCATTTGCTGCAAAAAAAAGAGCTCCTAAAAACTACTAATACATTTTAACTCTAAGCCATATTTATGAGCATGGCTTAGAGAACTTTTCCTATACATATCACTTTATCTTCTTACATGTAACGTTTTTTTATAGCACAAAATTTACTAATTATTGAAAACACAAATTTTCACAGTTTTTAAAACAGCCCCTTGACTATCTTCTTCTTGCCAACAAAAGCACCTATAATACGGCTTAAAAGTGTTTTACACAGTATTTCGTGTATTATGTGAAACTGATTTTTTATCTCTTTTTGTAAACGTGAAACAAATATGTGATATGATACAAAAATCAAATAAACAATACTGGACATAACATGAAAAGAGTTATTCTCATCATTTTCATTGCCCTTCTTTCTTATCTTTTTATTAGTAGTCAAAACATACTTGATATCTCAGCTGGTGTTGCTATCTTTCTTTTTGGTATGCTCTCTTTAGAAGAAGGCTTTCGAGTTTTTGCTGGAGGCTTTTTAGAAAAGATCCTTCAAAAAACCACCAATACTCTTCCTAAAAGTATCAGCTTTGGTATTGTTACGACAACACTTATGCAATCAAGTTCATTAGTTTCTGTTATCTCCATATCTTTTATAAGCGCTGGTTTGATCTCTTTATATCAAGGGATAGGCATAATCTTAGGTGCCAACATAGGGACAACCACTGGTGCGTGGTTAGTTGCCGCTTTTGGTTTAAAAGTTAAAATCTCAGCTTATGCAATGCCTATGCTTGTTTTTGGTGTACTTTTTATCTTTCAATCAAGTAAAAAACTAAAAGGTCTTGGATATATTTTAGCTGGTCTTGGTTTTTTGTTTCTTGGTATTCACTATATGAAAGAGGGTTTTGAAGCTTTTAAAGAGAGTATAGACCTTAAAGAGTATGCAATAGAAGGATATAGAGGTCTTGTCGTCTTTATGTTTATAGGGATTGCTGCTACAGTTATTATGCAATCATCTCACGCCACACTTGTGCTTATCATCACGGCACTTGCTGCACATCAAATCACTTATGAAAATGCCCTAGCCTTAGCCATAGGCTCAAATGTGGGTACAACTATAACGGCAATACTTGGCTCTCTCAGTTCTGGTATTGATGGGAAGAAACTTGCAGGTGCTCATTTTATCTTTAACTTTGTTACAGGTATAGTTGCAGTCATATTTATCTACCAATTTGTCTTTGTAGTTGATTTTACTGCAAAAGTTATAGGCATAAGAGCAGATGACTATACTATGAAACTTGCCCTCTTCCACACATATTTTAACTTTATAGGCGTTATGCTTATAGTCCCTTTTATGAACTATTTGGTTGATTTTTTAAATAAGCTATTTAAGAAAAAAGCGTTGAATGCAGAAGAAGCGGATGATGTTATCTTTATCAATGATACAGCTCTTGATTTTGCAGAAACTGCTGTCAATGTTTTACATAAAGAGACAAAACATCTTTATAACAATGTTTTTGATATTGTTGCAAGAGGGATTAGTGTTTATAAAGAGGATATAACTTCAGGGATGGAGATTGATGATATCGTTAAACTCAGAGCTAAGCCTTTAAAAGTAGATATGGAGGAGTATTATCATCTCAAAATAAAAGATATCTACGGAAAGATTATGACATTTGCTATCAATGCTCAAGGCAAGTTTGAAGAAAGAGCAAATGCACAAATAATCCCTATAAAAAATGCTACCATAGCGATAGCAGAGGTATTTAAGGCTACAAAACATATGCAAAAAAATATGCTCAAATATATCGCTGCTGATAATGAGTATATAAAAGAACAATACAACTATATAAGAAAAAACCTCATGAAACAGCTTAGATATGCACAAATGGTTTTTAATACAGCAGAAGATGATGTTGCTTTACTTCTAATCAATAAAATGGAAGTTGAAGCTCATAAATATGATATAGCAGCCAATAAATCAATAGACAATCTCATAAGAAATAATCAAATCACATACTCGATGGCAACTTCCTTGATGAATGATAACTCCTATGCTTCAAGCATATCAGCTGATATCCTAAAAATTGCCAAGTCTTTGTATGTCTATAAAAATGACAAAATTGAAACAGAAGCGATGTTACTAAGTCCAGAAGAGATTAAAGAAGTTATAAATGATGGGAAAAAGGATTTGTAAATGGGAAAGAGTAAGTTTATAAAAAAGATCAAAAATCTTTTTGGTATAGAAGTTGAAGCACCTGAACCTGATAAAGAAGTTGTAAAAGATTTAGTTGATAAACTAAAACTACGTAAAATTGAATTGAAAAGAGAGTTAAAAGAGTGTACAGATATACCTAAACGAGAAGCTTTAAAAGATAGCGTCAAGATACTCAATAAACAAATCAAAAAGGGTAAAGATTTGCTATAAAACCCTACCCTTTTTTTATCAAATAAACAAAGATGAGATAAGCCCTATAAGTCCACCAAAAAAACCACCCCAGACAACAAGCCAGCCTAAGTGCTCTTTGATAAAGTTTTGAACTATCTCTTTCACCATAGTTGGTGTCAGTTCATCTAGTCTTTTATCTATAACATTTTCTATCGAATTTAGCATGTCTTCACTGAGGCTAGAGTTTTGTAAATGTTCTTGGATATGCGCATTGAAGCCTTCACTTTGAGTGATAGTAGTAACTGCTGCTTTTAGCTTGTTTGTAAATGGCTCACGAAGACCCTCAAGTGCCCCAACTCCACCAAACATACTAAGCATACCACCAAAAGATGACTCCATCACCGTTTTTGTGAGTGCGTCATAAGCAGGAGAAAAATCAGCCTTTTCTATGATAGGAGTCAAATCTATCTTTTTCTCTTCATTTTTAAAAAAGCTGTCTAGTTGTTCTTTTGTAAAGAATTGATTCATCATCAACTCTTTTATAGAAGCTTTAAACGCTTCAAATCTCAAAGGTATGACACCCGAGCCATATAGTAAAGGAACACGCTCAAAAAGCATATGGATAGCTATCTGATTGGTCAGTGCTCCTGAGAGAGCAAATAACCCCGTAAAAAGGATAACATGCTGTAAATTTTGAGGAACTATAAAGGAAATTCCTATGAGGGTAAAACTTACTATGTCAGTTACAACGCTTTTATTCATCATTTGTCCTAAAGTTTTTTGCCATTATACAGAATTTTTTTACTTCTAAAAAGATAAAATAAAAAAACTTACATGTAAAGGATAATCATGCCAAATAGAGAAGATGCTTTTAACTTACTCAAAGAGTACAATGGCGAAGCTTTAGTGACTCATGGACTTGCTGTGGAGGGTACGATGCGATACTTTGCAAGAAAAGCTGGTGAAGATGAAGAAAAATGGGGCATAGTGGGACTCTTGCATGATTTAGATTATGAACAGTTTCCTGATGAACACTGTCATAAAACACAAGAGATTATGCAAAAGCATGGTTATAGCGAAGAGATTATCAGAGCTATTATGTCTCATGGTTGGAGAATTTGTACAGAGATAGAACCTCTTACAAAGATGGAAAAAACACTTTATGCTGTCGATGAACTTACAGGACTTATCACTGCTTGTGCACTTGTAAGACCTAGTTGTTCGGTGATGGATTTGGAAGTCAAATCAGTAAAAAAGAAGTTCAAACAACCCTCTTTTGCTGCTGGTGCTAGTCGCGAAGTTATCAGTAAAGGTGCTTTGATGCTAGATGTTTCGCTAGATACTCTCATCGAAGATGTTATCATGGCTATGAGAGAGATTGCTCCAAGTCTTGGTTTAGAGATGCATTAAAAAGTAGTATAATTAAGATTGCCTAATTTTTTAAAGGAGGTGATTATGCTACAAGTTACTCTAAATAAAGAAGACTCCCTAGTTATCCTAGAGCCACATGGTGAACTGAGTGAAAGTGATTTTACTGAAGTTGCAAAGATTATAGACCCTTATATCATAGAAGTTGGCAAAATAAGAGGTATCATCATAAAAACGGAGTTTTTTCCAGGATGGAACTCTTTTTCTGCTCTTATAAGCCATCTTAATTTTGTACAAGAACACCATAAGAAAGTCTCTTACATCGCTTTGGTTACTGATTCTATGCTTGGTGATTTTGCAGAACACATTGTGAGTCATTTTATCAGTGCAAAAGTACAGCACTTTGCTTATGATGCACTTGATGAAGCAAAAAAGTGGATACTTGATAGCTCTTTGGGCATTGTACAACATGGTGTTTCAATATCCATAGAGAGGATTGATGATAATTTCCTACTCTCTTTTTGTGCGATTGGTAGATTAACACATGAAGATTATGAGAAGATAACACCCATTATAGATTTGGCACTGCAAGGGGTAAAAGAACCAAAACTCAATGTTTTTGCAGATATATCACAGCTTGATGGCTGGGAATTGCGTGCAGCTTGGGATGATTTTAAGATAGGGCTAAAGTATGCATATGACTTTGATAAAATTGCTATTTATGGCCAACAATCATGGCTGAAATACGGTGTTATCATCTCCTCTTGGTTTACAAGTGGTGAAGTCAAACAGTTTAATTCAAAAGAGGAAGCATTTAATTGGCTCAGAACATAGATATATATCTCTTTGATTGGGGAGATACCTTGATGAAGGATTTTACTCATCAAAGTGGAAAGATGTGTGACTGGAAGATTGTTGAGGCTTGTGTTGTGATGATAGGTGACAGTTTTGAAAAAGACATAAAACCAGCACTTGAGTGTGGTATAAAAGCAATTTGGTTACAAGAAACAAACACTCAAAATACCACTGTATCTACGATAAAAAACTTACGAGAGTTACTCAGTTTTTGAGTGTTTTTGTTGTCTTTTGTTGAACATCACTTGCTCTTTTTCGCTTCTTACATGTAAGACTTCTTCATAGCGTAAAAACTTAGGAAGTTTTCTACCACGAACTACCATGATGTCTTCTATCATATCGAGTTTTAGCTGTTCTTGGTTTACATGTAAGACAACACTTAGGTACTCAAAAAGCAGTGAAGCGAGTCTATCAAGTGATATCTGCCAAGTGGATTCTGTTTTATTATATACCCACTCACTAAAAGCAAAAAATCCCTCATATACTTTGCCCTCTTCAAAAAGATAAGTGACACATCTTTTGAAGTTTCCACTGTTATAAACCATATCCCAAAACCTTGCAAAGCGTTTCATCTTTTGCATCATCTCAAAAGATATCAGAGAGTTTTGCAAGATATCATAAGGAGGTTTGTTTGAGTAGAGCATACCATGTAGGTCATCGTGACGGTTGAGTGTAGTGCCTGAGAGTTTTTTTAAGATGCCTATCTGGATTTCACACTTTGTCATAGCGTGTAGCATATCAAGATTTGAGCCAAATTGTTCTAGGGACTCTCCTGGAAGACCAACTATCAAATCTACATGTAAGTGTGCTTTTGTCTCTTTTTCTAAAAACTCTAGGTTTTCTTGTATCTTTGGAATGTTGAGTTTTCGATAGATATTTTCAGAGATCTCTGGTTGTAAGGTTTGTATCCCAACTTCTAGCTGTAAACAAGCAGGAGGAAACTGCACGATGCGCTCTCTTAAAGTCTTTGGAAAATTATCTGGGATAACTTCAAAGTGTATAAAGTAAGGTGGCTCTTTTGAGAGGAAAAAATCCATTAGTTTATTGGCTCTATCAATGCCTTGATTGAATGTTCTATCTATAAATTTAAAGTTACGAACTCCCCTATCCCAAAGGATGTCAAGTTCCTTTAAAAACTTTTCTATCTCGATATTTCTTACTTTTTTATCTAAGGAGGAGAGACAAAACTCACAAGAGTATGGGCAACCACGGCTTGCTTCTACATAGATATAGCGATTTGCCACATCATGGTCATTGTAGTACTTATAAGGAAGTTCGATTTTATTCAAATCTACCATCTGGGCTTTGATGAGTTTTTGCTTGGGAGGATTGTTTACATGTAAGCTTTTACACAACTCATAAAAAGCTACATCGCCCTCGCCTTGTATGATGTAATCAGCTGCACTAAAATCAACACGATGAGGTGTATAGCTAGCCTCTGGACCACCTAAGATGATGACAGTTTCAGGGGAGATTTGTTTGAGGATAGTGATGGCTTCACTTATCTCATTTGCATTCCAGATGTATGCACCAAAGCCAACGATACGTGGCTTTTTACTCATGATACTCTCAATGGCATCTCCAACTTGAGAGTTGATGACAAACTCCATAATCTCAGTTTGGGCTTGAAACTCTTTGAGATTTGCATAGAGATATCTCAGTCCTAAAGAAGTATGTGTATAGCGAGCGTTAAAAGTTGCTAAAATTATGTCGCTCAATTATCTACCCATTATCTTTTGAACATCTTTCAAAAGCTCTATTGATGCGTCTATCTCTTCTTTTCTTATAGCAACGCTTTCAACATTGCATCCCACAGGTATGCCCTTGCCTTTTGCATAAAAGTAGAGTATCTCAAAGATATCACGGCTGAGTTTGAGTGAGTCATGCAGGATATCTTCAGAGTTTTTGAGTTTTTCTTCTAAATAATCAGGGATATTGATGCCAAGCCATTTCATAAACTCTAAAGTTTTTACAGAACCGCAAGGAGTTATCGTAAAGATGATAGGTACAAGCGGCTTATCATTCTCTTTTGCATACGCTTCATAATCATCTAAAAACTTTTTAGCAGCCATCAAGTCATAAACGCATTGGCTTACAAAAAATTCACAACCTTGTTCGATTTTAGAAAAAACTCTTAGGTGTTCATCGTGTTTGAACATATGACGTTCAGGTATCATGATACCACCAAGCACGACATCTTCACATATCTCTTTTTTCAGTGCATATGCTTCTTGCATACCTATCGTAACTTTTGTATCCTTGCTCGCAGCACCTACGAAAACTGTATGAAAGTTTTTTCCACGTCTGTTTTGTAACCACTCTTTAAACTCTTCTTTGTCGTATTTGCCAACGGCTTTATAGATAACAACAGGAAATTTTAAAGGGGCATCAAGATAGTTTTGAGCATAAACACATGGATCAAGTGTTTGCATAAAAGGGAAAGGTCTTTGCATATCTGTTCTATCGCTCTCATCTTGGATATCATAAAGCACCAATCCATCTATATCCAAGTCTTTTACACGCTCTATATGTTTTTTTGCTATCGTTTGTAACTCTTCTTCGCTATGCTGTACTTTTGGTGGAGTCATCCCATAAAAAAGTATGCCACCTTGAGATGAGCGTATTTTGTCTTTTAACATCTGTTTTTCCAGTTTATAATTGATGTGAAATTGTACTTTTTTCTTGGTTAATTACTGATAAATAGTAATTTAATTAAATTTAAAGTACAATGAAAAAAATCAACACATTGGATTGTGATGTTTAAATTTATATTTTATTTTGTTTTCTTAGTTAGCTCACTGTTTGCTCAAGAAAAAGTTGTGCTCCAACTCAAGTGGCTTCACCAGTTTCAGTTTGCAGGCTACTATGCTGCGCTTGAAAAAGGTTTTTACAAAGAAGTTGGACTTGATGTTACAATCAAAGAAAGAATACCTGCTATCAACAATGTAGAACAAGTACTCAGTGGTGAAGCACAGTATGGTGTTTCTGACTCTATTTTGCTTCTTTATAGGGCAAAAAAAAGACCAGTAGTTATCGTGAGTCCAGTATTTCAACACTCCCCTAGTGTAGTTTTGACTCTGAAAAATAGCGGTTTGGACTCACCTTATAAGCTCAATGACAAGAAGCTAGTATTTTATGAAAAAGATACCGATGGTTTTGGCATACTCGCAATGCTCAATACCATAAATGTTACTCCCAATATCGTACGAGTAAAAAATAAAACAAACTATGCTGATTTGATGGATGGGAAAGTTGATGCTTATAGTGCTTATATCACTAATGAGCCTTTTTACTTCAAAGAAAAAGGCATAGAGTTAAATATCTTAAATCCTACCAACTATGGTGCTGATTTGTATGGGGATATGATTTTTACGAGTGAAGATGAAGCAAAAGCAAATCCAAAAAGAGTAGAAAAGTTTAGAAAAGCTTCACTAAAAGGTTGGGAGTATGCCCTTTCTCATAAAGAGGAGATTATACAACTCATCAAAAACAAGTATGCAAAAAATAAATCAATAGAACATCTTAGGTATGAAGCTGATGGAATTGAGCAGATGATAGAGGCTAAAACGATACCTCTTGGTACGCTTGATAAGGGAAGACTTACTTATACCATCAACACTTACTCAAAGTTTGGGCTTATAGATAAAAATATCCCTCTTGATAATTATATTTTTGAATTTTTCCAAAATAAAAAAATGGAAGAAAATTTTACAAAAGAAGAGATAGAGTATCTAGCTAAAAAGCAAGAATTAAAAGTTTGCGTTAATCCCCTTTCGATGCCTTTTGAAAAGATTGAAGATGAAAAACATATAGGTATGACTTTTGATTATATGAGATTGATTGAAAAAGCCATAGAGATACCTATAAATCTAGTCCCAACACAATCATGGACAGAGTCTTTAAAATATGCGCAAGAGAGAAAGTGTGATATGCTCTCTTTGGCTATGCAAACATCAAAACGAAAATCATATCTCAATTTTACCAAACCATATCTTATCGAGCCACTTGTACTTGTCACAAGTATCGAAGAGATATTTATAGACAATATCGCAAATTTGAAAAATGAATCAGTTGCCATTGTTAAGGGTTATGCTATACGTGATATCATAGATGCAAGATATAAAAACCTTAGAGTTGTGGAAGTAGAGAACATAGATGAAGGGCTTGAGCTTGTCAAAGAAGGTAGAGTTTTTGGGATGATTGACTCACTCAGTGCACTTGCGTATCAAATACAAAAAAAACATATAGGACAACTAAAGATATCTACAAAGTTAAAAGAGACTTTGGATTTGGGTATGGGTGTTAGAAGTGATGAGCCTCTTTTAGTAAGCATTTTAGATAAAGTCACAGAAAAAATCACAGAGGAAGAGAAACAAAAAATCCTCAACAAGTGGGTATCTATAAGCTATGAAAAGGGAGTTGACTATACACTTGTTTTTAAATGGGTACTTGGTATAACCTTTAGCTTTATACTGATAGTGTTTTTTATAGCAAGAGCAAGTATAAAACTCTACAAAGAAGTTGAAGCAAGAAAAATTGTTGAACAAGAGTTAACTAGATATATAGACTTGGTTGATAAATACGTAATCATATCTACAACAGATTTGGATGGCGTTATTACAGATGCTTCTGAAGCTTTTTGTGAAGTATCAGGTTTTGCTAAAGAAGAAGTTATCGGTAAAACCCACTCCATAATCAGATTTCCAGATACGCCAAATGAATTTTATGCAAATATGTGGAATGAACTTATAAAAAAAGACTACTGGGAAGGTGAGATACAAAATGTACGCAAAGATGGAGAAATTTTTTGGATGTATGCTCACATCTCTTCTATATATAACATGTATGGCAATAAGATAGGATATACAGGCATCAGAAAAAATATAACTGACAAAAAACTTTTGGAAGTTCTCTCTATAACTGATGAGTTAACCAAAGTTTACAATAGAAGATACTTTAATGAAATGTCTCCAAAGATAATCAATAGTGCAAAAAGAAACGATGATTATATTGCTTTTGCGATTTTAGATGTTGATTATTTTAAATTGTATAACGATACCTATGGACATACGCAAGGGGACAAAATTTTACAAGCTATCGCTGGAGTACTCTCCAAGGCCTTAAACAGAGCAGATGATTTTTGTTTTAGACTTGGTGGTGAAGAGTTTGGATTTATCTTTAAGAGTGATGAGTATGAAAAAGCTTTGGAGTTTACGGAGTCACTCCGTCAAGACATAGAAAATCTTCAAATAAAACATGAAAAAAACACAACTTCGCCTTACGTGAGTGCTTCCTTTGGGCTTGTTATCAAAAGAGCTAGTATGATTAAGGATGTAGAAAGTATCTATAAAGAGGCGGATGAACTTCTTTATAAAGCCAAAGAAGATGGAAGAAATCAAGTAAAGATGAATACACCTAGTTAGGTGTATTCATAACTATAAATAAAAAGTGTGTGAGCATTTGTGGGCTTACATGTAAGATTTTTTCTTCTTTTAATTCCATCGCATCACCTTGTGATAACTCGATACCATTGATGCTAGCAAGACCCTCTATCAAAACAAAATAGACTTGTTTCCCCTCTTGGATGTTATACTCCATATGATTTGCCGTTTCACAAACAAATATATCAACATCTTGATATATTTTTATAGGGGCATTTCTATCTTGTGAAGAAACTACATGTAAGAGTTTATCTGCTCTTTGCTCACTAGAAAATCTGTGAGAACCATAGAGTGTAGGAAGAGCTTTTTTGGGTGGATATATCCATATCTGCAGCAGCCTTAAGTCTTCATCACCATGATTGTACTCTGAGTGCATTACACCAGTTCCAGCACTCATATACTGTACTTCCCCTCTATAAAGTGTCTCTTCATTTCCCATGCTGTCTTTGTGCGTTATAGCTCCATTTACTACATATGAGATGATTTCCATATCATTGTGTGGATGCATCTCAAATCCACTTTTAGGATGGACTATGTCATCATTGAGTACTCTTAAAACACCAAAGTTTATATTTTCTGGATTTCTATACTGCGCAAATGAGAAGTGAAAACGACTTTGCAACCAACCAAGGTTTGATGTGCCCATGTTTTCTTTCGGTAGTTTTTTTAGCATTTGAGATCCTTTAAAAAACTCTTTTAATGCTATATATTACAAAGAAATTATAAATAAAAAAACAATATAGAGCCTTTTGGCTCTATATTAAAATTGTTGGTTATTGATTGTAAAATTACCATTTTTTAACTCTGTATTGTATGTGAGGTACTCACCCTCTTCTTTACCAAGATTGAGTATCTTTTCTAAA
>DKEY01000185.1:1038-2445 GCA_002469305.1 Sulfurospirillum sp. UBA6810 | reverse complement strand
GTATCAAACTCTTTATCGATGGTAAATTGATTTGGACTTAGCGTTGTATCAAGTGTGAAAGAGGTATCAGCGAGTGATATATTTTTAAAACTCAACCCTTTGATATCAGCTTTTATATTTGCCTTAAGCCCACTGTTTATAAAAGTTGTCATAGCTGCTATAAACTCTTTTTCTCCTTTTTCGTGTTGAAAATAGATTTTTTGGTACGCTTTTGAGAGAGTAAGTAAAGAGTTGGTATGCATATTATCTATATTTAGATTGACATTACTATTTCCAAGAGCAAATTCAGAGGTACCTTCTTGAAAATCTATACCTGTAACGCCATAATTTATACTAGAAGAAACAGTATCTTTATCCCTTGGTACTACGTTGGATGAGATAGAAAAGTTCTTTACATGTAAAGATGTGTTTTTCTTATATCTTTGTGATAAAAGTTCTATATCATTGATATCAAAAGAGCCAATCTGGTCAAACTGACCCATATAATCAAATTTGTATTGTAATTTCCCAACTTTATATTTGAGTATCTCGTTTTTATCCAAAACTTCTATTTGTTGATTGTCAATGTTATATAAGCCTCTTATCCTAGCATCATTACTATTGAATGAAAAATAGTGATTGTTTATATTGAGTTTTGTTTGGAGATTTTTTTCACCATAAAAAGTCGTATCTATATCTTTAAACGTGAGCTGTTTTAACTCCTCTTTTGGTGAAATATCAAGATAGAAAGTCAAAAGTTTTTCGTCAAAGATAGGCTGAAAAATTTTCTGCAATTTTTCATTTTTCTGCATTTGTGCCATAAATTCATCTGAAAGCGCGGTAAGAGAGAGTGAAACTTTGAGATTATTGAGCATGAGATTGGAGTTTTCAACCTTTCCTTTAAAAGTTATACCATCAAGTACTTTATGGATATCTCTATTTGTCTCGACTTTTATCTTATCAGCATAGAGTGCAAAACTTTTCTCTTTTTTAGAGATTTCATCTAGTACAAAATCTCTAAATTTTTTACCATCACTAATCTTGAGTTCAATCTCTCTAAGATTATTGAGATATCCCTCATTTTTAGTTTCATAAAGGGCAATGCCATAAGAAGAGAGAGTAGCTTTTTTTTCTGCAAATGCTTTATCAATGTTATATTTTACTATCAGTGGCGTTGCTCCAAATCCAGCAACTACTAGACCTGTTGCAACATAAAGATAGAGTGGTTTCATATAAGTGGTCCTTGTGTAATTTTAAAAGGAGATAGGCTTATGCCTATCTCAAGTGTAAGTATATTTTACTAATCAGCTAATACAAAATCTTCTATGAGATTGAAGTTGAGATATTTGTAAACGTCATCTGTTTTACCAGCTAACTTTTTTGGTACAAGATTCATGTACTCTTCAACACTTGGCAAGCGACCAAGTA
>DKEY01000185.1:0-872 GCA_002469305.1 Sulfurospirillum sp. UBA6810 | reverse complement strand
TTATCCATCTTTGTTGGTGGTGCTATCCAAAGTCTTGTTGGTACTTGACCCTCGCCTTTTAAAACTTCACCCAAGGCTCTATAATGTCCTATATTTGTCATACAACTACCAACAAATACTTCATCTATTTTTTTAGGTCTTGTATCATCTGCAAGTATTTCACTTAGCGTTGCAACATCATCAGGGTCGTTTGGACAAGCGAGTATAGGTTCTTTTACATCTTCTAAATCGATTTCGATAACAGCAGCATACTGAGCGTCACTATCAGCTTTTAAAAGTGTTGGATTTGCAATCCAATCTTTCATCTTTTCCGCTCGTCTTTGGATTGTTGTTGCATCTCCATAGCCAGCTTTTATCATAGACTCTAAGAGTGTTATATTTGATTTGAGGTACTCGATGATAGGCTCTTCATCAAGCGCAACACTACAAGCAGCAGCACTTCTCTCAGCACTTGCATCACTAAGCTCAAACGCTTGTTCTACTTTTAACTTCGGCAATCCCTCTATCTCTAAAATTTTACCAGCAAAGATGTTTTTCTTGTTTTTCTTAGGAACGGTGAGCAAACCTTGTTTGATAGCATAGTAAGGGATAGCATTTACCAAGTCTCTTAAAGTGATGCCAGGTTGTAACTCTCCTTTAAAACGCACAAGAACAGACTCAGGCATATTTAGAGGCATACTCCCTGTAACAGCTGCAAATGCTACTAAACCAGAACCTGCTGGAAATGAGATACCGATAGGAAAACGAGTATGACTATCGCCACCTGTTCCCACACTATCAGGTAAAACCATACGATTGAGCCAAGAGTGGATAACACCATCACCCGCTTTCAAACTTACACCACTTCTGTTTTTGATAAAATCAGGAAGAGT
>DKEY01000110.1:14220-18580 GCA_002469305.1 Sulfurospirillum sp. UBA6810 | reverse complement strand
TGACCATATTTTAAATGGTGAAAAAAACCATATTATAACAAGTGAAGTTGAACACCCAGCCGTTATATCTTCTTGTAAATTTTTAGAATCACTTGGAGTAAAAGTAACTTACCTTCCAGTTAATGGAAATGGTGTTGTAGAAGTACATACTCTTAAAGATTTTATAACTGACAAAACTGCCCTAGTATCTATCATGTGGGCGAACAACGAAACAGGTATGATTTTCCCTATGAAAGAGATAGGTGAAATCTGTAAAGAAAACAATATTTTATTTCACTCAGATGCAACTCAAGCAATAGGTAAGATACCTGTTGATGTACAAGATGTGCATATAGACTTTATGAGTTTTTCTGCACATAAATTCCATGGGCCAAAAGGAGTTGGTGGTCTTTATATAAAAGATGGACAACAACTCACAAGCCTATTACACGGTGGTGAGCATATGGGTGGGCGTAGAAGCGGTACCCTAAATGTTCCTGGTATAGTTGGTATGGGTATGGCAATGGAACTTGCTGTTGCAAATTTAGATTTTGAAAAAAACAGTGTTAGAAAACTCAGAGATAAACTAGAAGATGCTATTTTAGAGCTTGATGATGTATTTGTAGTTGGGAAAAGAGAAGAGAGAACTCCAAATACTATATTAGTAAGCGTAAAAGGTATAGAAGGTGAAGCGATGCTTTGGGATTTAAACAAAAACGGTATCGCAGCGAGTACAGGAAGTGCCTGTGCTAGTGAAGATTTAGAATCAAACCCAGTTATGGAAGCAATTGGTGCAGAAGCTGACTTAGCACATACAGCATTGAGGCTGTCTCTCTCTAGATTTACAACTGAAGATGAGATAGATTACACAATAGAAGTTTTAAAAAAAGCTGTTATAAGACTAAGAGCGATATCAAGCACATACTCATATGCACCTGATTGGCATAAAAGTGGATTATAAGGAATAAAATATGGCAAAACATGATTTAATCGGTGGCTCTATTTGGGAAGAATATAGCCAAAAAGTACAAGATTTGATGAACAACCCACAACATATGGGTCAAATTACAGAAGAAGAAGCAAAAGAGAAAGGCTGTAAGCTAATCGTTGCTGATTTTGGTGCGGAAAGCTGTGGCGATGCTGTAAGATTATACTGGTTAGTAGATGAAGCAACTGATGTTATTAAAGAGGCAAAATTCAAAAGCTTTGGCTGTGGTACAGCAATAGCTAGTTCTGATACGATGGCTGCTCTTTGTATAGGAAAAACTGTTGATGAAGCAGTAAAAATTACAAATATTGATGTTGNNCCTCAAAAGATGCACTGTTCAGTTATGGCATATGATGTTATCAAAGCAGCAGCAGCTTCCTATAAAGGTGTTGATGCTGCGTCATTTGAAGATGAGATTATCGTGTGTGAATGTGCGAGAGTAAGCTTAGGAACTATCAAAGAAGTTATCAAACTCAATGACTTAAAAACCGTAGAGCAAATCACGAACTATACAAAAGCAGGCGCTTTTTGTAAATCATGTGTAAAACCTGGTGGTCATGAAGAGAAAGAGTACTACTTAGTAGATATTTTACGTGATACAAGAGCTGAGATGGAACATGATAAGATGGCTGCTCTTGCAGATGCAAAGATAGCTGGAACTCAAAGCGAAATTCCATTTGATGAGCTTTCTATGGTACAAAAATTTAAAGCCATTGAAGCAGTTATCGACGATAACATTCGTCCGATGCTTGTGATGGATGGTGGTAATTTAGAGATTATAGATATAAAAGAGACTGAAGATAAATTGACAGACGTTTACATAAGATATATGGGAGCGTGTGTTGGCTGTGCAAGTAGTTCAACAGGCACTCTTTTTGCGATAGAGGCTGTTTTAAAAGAAAAGTGCTCTGAGAGCATCAGAGTCCTTCCAATCTAAATCATAAGGGGCTAAGTTTCTAGCCCCTTATATTATTTACTCACCTACTGGCATACCCATAGCAGAAGACTTTTTACTTCGTTCCATAGATTGTAAAACCAAATATCTATCTCCAAATTTTTTCAAGTTTTCCATCTCATCATCAAATTGACCAAAATGTCTCTCTTCATCTATCACAAGACTCTCAAAAAGAGTTTTTGTAACGCTATCTGCATTATTGCCACATTCGATAGCAAAATTGTTATACATAACTACTGCTTCATCTTCTGATTTAGCTGCAAAATCCAACATCTCTTTTACATCTGTTATAGGTTTTACCTTATCCGCAGCTTCCATCAAAATCTCACCTTTGAGATATAAAATCCTATCGGCCAATTTTTCTATATGCAACATCTCTTCAATCGCTGTTCTTTTAAATAAAATTGAAAGTAAATCATAACCTTGATCATCACAATGAAAATGAAAATACATATACTGATGTACAGCAACCAACTCTTCACTTATAGCTTTATTAAGTAACTCTATACTTTTTGCTCTCATATAAACTCCTTTATTATTATTTGCTCGATTATACTACCATATTCTTTATAAAAAATCTTGTTGAAAAAAGATACAATATGCTCAAGATTATTTTAGGATTTTGGAATGAACAATACTACTTTATTTCATATGTTTTTAGATACTTATAAAAACAATCAAAATAAAACAGCCTTTATCTACCGTGTATCAGATAAAGAATTTACAATAACATATGAAAAACTTTTTGAAGATGTTTTACTACTTTCACGAGCATTTAGAGCCAAAAAGATAACAAAAGGTTCAAAGGTTATGCTTTTGTGTGACAACCGATATGAGTGGATGGTAACGGACTTGGCACTTGTTTCTCTTGGAGCTATAAGTATCCCAAGGGGGAGTGACACACCCACTGCTGAGTTAGAGTTTATCATGCAGCACTCTGAGTGTGAGTTTTTTATAGCTGAAGATGAAAAACTCTACCAACAACATGAGATGATGGTAAAAGAGTTAAAACTCAAATCTATATTTATACTAGAAGCCAAACAGTTACATACTATCTTTGATAACACTTACTCTTACAATGACCTCTTAAAAGATAGAAAAATCTACCAAAATGAGATAGATGAGTTTTGTTCCCTCAAAGATAATTTACATGAAAATGACACTTTTACGCTCATCTATACCTCTGGTACAACAGGCAAACCAAAAGGTGTTGTTTTAACACATAAAAATATCATGCACAATGTTCTCTATCTTCCTAAGTTGATAGATTTAAAAAGTGATGATATATGGGTTTCAATCCTCCCATCATGGCATATATTTGAGCGAGCTGCTGAGTACCTCTCTATCTCAAAAGGCTGTTGTACTGTTTACTCAACGATAAAAACTTTTGCTGCTGATTTAGAAGAGTATAAACCAACGCTTGTTGCAACAGTTCCTAGACTCTGGGAGTCAATGTACACAAAAATAAATAATGCACTAGAGAAAAAAGACCCTAAAAAAGCAAAAATTTTTAAAAAGCTTGTCAAAATCTCTGCGGCATACAACTACAATATGCGCGTAATAAAAGACGAACTTCCTAGATTTGAAAACAACTTTATCTCCTCTACATGTAAAAAGTTTTTTTCTTTTATAAAAGTGTTATTTTTATATCCTCTCAATGCTTTTGCCAAAAAGAAACTACGTCTTGTTCAAGAAAAATTTGGTGGACGCCTACGTCTTGCCATCAGTGGTGGTGGTACCCTCCCTGAGTTTTTAGATAGTTGGATAGATGCTATTGGTATTCGTATAGTCAATGCCTATGGGATGACAGAATGTGCTCCTGGTATTGCTGGACGTGCGCTTAATTGTAATACCTTTGGAACACTAGGACTTCCTGTTGAGGGTACTGAAATAAAGATATTCAATGAATACGACGAAGAGGTTGCACCAGGAGAAGTTGGAGAAATCTTGATAAAAGGGAACCAACTGACACCAGGTTATTATAAGAATGAAGAGGAAAATAAAAAATCTTTCACAAAAGATGGTTACTTTAGAACAGGTGACTTAGGTAAATTTACTATCAAAAAAGAACTTATCATCACAGGACGTTCAAAAGAAATCATCGTCTTAGCCAATGGCGAAAACGTAGATCCAAGTCGTATAGAATCTACCATATCTATGCTGCCTTTTATCGCTGACAATGTTTTAGTAGGACAAGATAAAAAAGGTCTTGGTATGTTACTTGTTCCTGATATGGAAAAGATGAAAGAGTATGTGCTGGAAAACTTTAACAAAGTTGTCCACAATATGGAGAGTGTTTTAGAAGACAAAAATATAGTCAACAAGATAAAACATGATATGAATGAACTTTTACATCACAAGAGAGGCTTTAAACCCTTTGAAAAACTACAAAATATACACTTTTTGGATGAAGAGTTTAAACCAGGGGTTGAACTAAC
>DKEY01000110.1:9299-14175 GCA_002469305.1 Sulfurospirillum sp. UBA6810 | reverse complement strand
TATATACCATCTCACTACTGCCATATTTGAATAGCTCATTTCTCTTTGAGAAAAGGGGATTGAGCTTACTCTCATCTTTGAGATTACAACACCACTTATAAGCGTTAGAAAAAGGAAAAAGGCGATACCACTCCAGATATTGTAAAAGTACCAAATACCAAGAGAAGCTAACAATGGAGCAAACGTTATAAGTGAGTAAAGAGCATACATAAGGGCTTTACATGTAAAGCCCTCTATCTGGGGTACTACTTCAATTTGAAATAAAACTTCTTCTTCCATCACTACTTCATATTTGTAAAGTTTAGTGGGATATCCAAATCCGCACCACGAAGTGCTTTGATAGCTTCTTGCAAATCATCTATCGATTTGCCTACCACACGCACTTCTTCTCCTCTGATGCTTGCTTGAACTTTCAATCCCAAATCTTTTATCTTTTTTACAATAGTTTTTGCTTCTTCTTTGCCTATCGTGTCATTTATACTTACGACTATCTTCGTTTTACCACCACCCACTACATCACGACTTGCTTCTTTAAGAGATTTGCTAGAGATATCTCTTTTGATAGCTTCACTCACAAGCGTATCAAACATCACCTCAGCCTTTGCATCAGAACTACATGTAAGAGTTATCACCTTGCCTTTTTCATTGTAGTCAAAATCCGCAGTTATGCCTTTAAAATCCCAACGGTTCACAACAACTTTTTTTGCCTGCTCGTAAGCATCTTTTAGTTTTTGTTTATCTATCTCAGCTGTTATATCAAAACTATGCTCTTTTGCCATATCTTCTCCTTAATTTTTTGTATATTCTATTATATTTTTTGCAACCAATTCTATCAGTTTTCTTCTTGATTCAACACTTGCCCAAGCGATATGTGGGCTAAAAATTAAACGCTCTTTATGCTTTACATGTAAGAGTGGATTCTCTTTGCTAGGAGGCTCAATCGCCGTAACATCAACTCCTGCTTTTATAGCATGTTCATCTATCGCCCAAGCTAAATCACTCTCATCGATGATACCACCACGTCCAACATTGATGATGACGCTACCTTTTTGCATCATGCTTAGTTGCTCTTTTGTGATAAGATTTTTTGTTTGTTCATTGAGTGGAGCATGGATAGAGATGATGTCACTTTTCATAAGTTCTTCAAGACTAACTTGTTTGTACTCTGCGTTGTTATTGGCACCACTTGTCGAGTAGTACACTATCTCTGCACCAAAAGCACCCACTATCTTCGCTACTTCTTTTCCGATAGTCCCAAGTCCTATGATACCCCAAGTTTTTCCTTTTATCTCAAAAAATGGTCTCTCAAGATGGGTAAATATAAGGCTATTTGACCAACTTCCTGATTTTACAAACTCGTCATAATAAGCACTCTGCCCGATAAGTGAAAGAGCTAGAGTGAAAGTCACTTGTGCAACAGATGCAGTAGAATATCCAGCTACATTTTTAACGACTATGCCTTGTTGCTTCGCATACTCTAAGTCAACATTATTCATCCCCGTAGCAGTGATACAGATGAGTTTAATGCTTTTACAAACATCCATAATCTCTTTGTCGATAATGACTTTATTGGTCATCACAACTTCGCTATCACCTATATGTTTTGCCCTTTGTTCTTTTGATGTTGTCTCAAAAACTTTAAACTCTCCAAGATTTTCAAAAACACTCAAATCAACATCAGCCCCTAAAGTCAATCCGTCCAATAAAACTATTTTCACTTCATTCTCCTATCACATGTCCTACGAACTTTGAATAATTATCAAGTATCAAGCCACCTTTTCTAAATCCAAGACCACAGGCTTCATAAGCAAAAAATACGCCTGCTTGGTAGTAACTCCCCTCGCTATCCTTTGGGAACTCTACAAACTCTTGATAGATAGCATTAAAGTGTTCATATCCACCTTCTTTTTCTTCCACTACCTCATCATTTTCATCATAGATTATCGTATTGGCACCCTCTCTACCAAAAGCTCTCTTTTGTACATATTTTTTCCCATGAAGTGGCTCATAAGAAGTTTCAAGCAAGAGTGGATGTTCTGGAAACAGATCCCAAAGAATTTTCATAAATGCCTTACTTTGAAAGATAAGCGTATAAGCAGGGTTGAGTACGATTGCTGCTTGATTTTCCATAATTTCTCGCAACATAAGAGCCAAATCCCCCTCTTGCAAGGCAATCTCTTCCCAAGGGATAAGCTTAAACCAATACTCAAAGTTTTCATCACCTTTAAAAATACCCTCTTTTGCATCAAAACCAACCTCATCGACAAAAGCAAAATCTGTATGAAACCCAGCTTCATTTGCAGCATTTTGTAAAAGTTTTGTAGTATTTTCATCTTCTATACTCCCTTTTACGCAAGAAAACAGTATCTTCCAACCATCATAGTATTTTGAAAAATCTTCAGTCTCTCCATCTAAAACAACCAGTCTTTTAAAGTTCTCTTTCAATGCTTCATAGATGTTGTTGAACTGACTCTCTTCATCCATATGATTTGCTTTGAGTATAGCCCACTGCACTATGGCACTTTCAAACAAAGAAGTTGGGGTATCTGCATTAAATTCTATCAGTTTGATCGGCTTGCTATCAACTCCACCAGCCAAATCAAATCTACCATAAAGATGCCAATGCACATCATTTTCCCATGATTGTTTTATAAGTTCCACTAGAGTAAAAGGGATATTTAACTCATGAAAAAGATTGTTGTCAATAACATGCTGTGCACCCCTAACAAACATATCATAAAGTTCATTGACTGCTTCATAGTAAGCTTCGGCCTCATCAGAACTCACAACAACCAATGCATCACTCACATAAGGAGTGTTATCTCCATCAGTATGCCAGTGAAATCCAATAGAGTCTAAAAAGTCTTCACTTAGCGGTTTTAATTTCTTTACATGTAACAATTTCTAACCCCCAAATGGAAATACAGATTTTGAAGTAGAAGTACTTTTTGAGCCAAAAAATCCTGTACTTTTTTTTGCCGTTGTAGTGCTTGAAGTTGCTCTTGCTTTATTGAAGCTATCTGTACTCTTGCTATAAACTTGTGGGGACTTGTATGATGTTCTTCGCTGGCTTTGGTAGTTTTGATTATTAAAGAGTTTATTCCCTATGTAACTTCCTATCATTGCTCCCGCAACACTTGAGAGAAGGATGTGCCCAAGACTTGGCATACCACTACTTAGTTCTGGATTTGTGAGTGAAGAAGTACCATTGTCTATCTTCACCGCTTCTTCTTTTACAAGTGCATCAAGTTCTTCTTTCGATAAAATCTTTTCTGTTCCATCTTTATATCTCACGATAACTCTTGTTGTTTCACTTGGATACTCTTGGGCTATCTTATAACTTCCATCTTCAAGCTCATCTATAACAACAAAAGCACCCTTAACTTGTGAAGCTTCACTAAAAGCATTTTCATCACCTTTTTTTTCACAACCTTGCATACTCGCGATAACAAGAACTCCAACACCCCCTGCTATCGCATAATCAGAAATTTTCCTAATATATCCCACTAAAACTTTCCTATAATATTTTTTAATTTTTTATTCTTTTTGATAAATAGCTCATTTGCTCTTTTTTTAACATGTTTATTTTTACCAACTTGAGCATCTACTCTCTTTTGTATATCTTCTCTCTCATCTTTTGAGTAACCCTTATCTTTTAAATAGCTTGTCAACTCTACCCAATTTTCAAAAGATTCACACATCTGCTCTATGATATCTATCTCCTCTTCAAAATCTACCTCTTCTATGATTTCATCTTTGGAACTGTTTTTTTTATTTTCTAGTGAGGGTATGTTTGCAAGTGTGAGGATTGATTTTAGATGTTCATCTCTGCTTTTGTATATCTTTTCTATCTCTTCTTTTGACTCGATTAAGAGTCTCTCTTTTTCTTTAATGAGATTTGCTTTATCTTCTTCAAGCTTTGTATTTTGTATTTTTAACTCTTGTATCTGTAGTTTTAAAAGCTCTATATATTCATGATTTAAAGAATTTGACATATCTGTTTTTTTTGAAGTTTTGTTCTCTTTTTGTATTTCATCTGTTAGTAAAACATATTTTTTGCCATCAACAACGATACTCTCTAAACTCCCACGTCTTAAGCGATTGTAGATTGCTTCTTTGCTAACACCTAGATACTTTGCTGCTTCGATAACAGTTAGTTTTTTATTCATAATCGAATCCTTTTAAGAGCATTTGCATTATTATACATAAAAACAAAAATTAGGGGCAAATTTTGAAAAAAAAGAAGATTGGGGAGTTGCCTCCCCTGTGTGATTATAGTCTTGACTCGTAGCGTCTAAGCATATAAAGTCTTTTTAGCATTTTCTTACGAGCACTGATTTTTTGCTTTTTACGCTTTTCAGTCTCTGGTTCGAAGAATCTTCTAGCACGTGTTTCAGTAACTATTAAATTTCTATCGATTTGCTTTTTGAACTTTCTGTAAGCTTCGTCAAAAGAGTCATTAGGATGAACCTTGATACCTGGCATCCTCTACCACCACCTTTCGGTTAAATTTAGGTTTGAATTATACCAAAAAAAGATTTTTTTAAGCTTAAGTTTTGTATTAGTGTATATAATATGACGAATAAAATGTCTTTTTTATTGACTTTATACGTCATATTATGATAGGCTTCATTTTCGAGTGACAAAAAGGTGACATAATGAATATAGTATTATTAAAAGGAAAAGGGAGTAAGGTAGATATAAAATCGCAACAACTCTCTATCATCAAGTATGCAAAAAATAACTCTTTAGCTCTTAATGAAACAGAGATAGAAAACTCTGATTTAGAGTTAACACTTGAAGAAAGAAAAGAGTTTAAAGGTTTTTTACGCTCATTAAGTATGCAAGACCACATCTTGATTTACGACTTATACAC
>DKEY01000110.1:0-9215 GCA_002469305.1 Sulfurospirillum sp. UBA6810 | reverse complement strand
GATGAATTAAACAGTGATAGTAAAAAATCCCAAGGACGACCAAAAGGAAGAATGTCTAAATCCAAATTTGATGCTTATCGAAATAAAATCATAGAGTTTTTAGCTGAAGGAATTTCTGTAAATGAAATTTCAAAAATTTTAGCAGTCAGTCGAACATCTCTAAAAGACTATATTAACTCAAGAGGGTTAAAAGACTTGGTTAAAGCAAAACTAACTCTTTTAGATGAAGAAATTATAGAAATTACTACAAATAAAATAGAAAAAACAAAAGAGTGCTCTTTAATCAAAGAGTAAACTAAAAGGATTCAATATGGCTTGTACGAATGGTTCATGTGAGGTTATATACAGTAAAAAACGTTATATCGGTTATGCGATATTAACTCTTATAGCACTATCACTACCCTTTTTAAGGATTGATGGAAAACACTTTTTCCTTCTAAATTTTGATAAAAAACAGTTGCATCTGCTTTTTACTTCATTTGATATGCAAGAGTTGTATCTCATGCCATTTTTACTCATACTTCTTTTTTTGGGTATATTTTTTATGACCACATTGGGTGGTAGAGTTTGGTGTGGATGGTCTTGTCCTCAAACAATTTTTAGAGTTATTTATAGAGATTTGATTGAAACTAAGCTCTTAGGATTAAGAAAAAATATCAACAACAAACAAAAAGATCCAAAAGAGGGCTTTTCTGTTAAAAAAATATTGGCACTTTTTATCTGGGCACTTTTAGCGCTTATCGCTGCGTCAAATTTTATCTGGTATTTTATACCACCTGAAGACTTTTTTACTTACTTGCAATCTCCAAGTGAACATAAAACACTCATAGGATTTTTAGCTGGTATCACTGCTTTTTTAATCTACGATGTTATCATCTTAAAAGAAGAGTTTTGTGTTTACATCTGTCCTTATGCGAGGGTACAATCTGTCATGTTTGATGAAGATACAATCCAAACTATATATGATGAAAAACGTGGTGGTCAGATTTATGATACCCATGGCAATATGATAAGCACAAAGCCAACCGGAGAGAGTGATGAATGTACTGGCTGTGAAGCATGTGTTCGCATTTGTCCAACGCATATAGATATAAGAAAAGGTATGCAGTTAGAGTGTATCAACTGTCTTGAGTGTGCAGATGCTTGTACAAAAGTTATGGGGAAACTTGGAAAAGAGACACTCATCTCTTGGACAAGTCCAAATCATATAGTAAGAGGCGATAAAACACACTATCTTAGATTCAGAACTATTGCCTATGGTGTTGCACTGACGCTGGCTTTAGTGGGACTTTTACTTATGGGAAGCACAAAAGAACATATGCTTTTAAACATCAATAGAACAAGTCAACTTTATAAAGTAACTGATGATGGTAAAAATATAGAAAACGCTTACACTTTCTTATTTCAAAACACAGACTCCAAAGACCATACATACTACTTTGAAGTTACCAATGGAAACATAATGGTAAAAAAACCTTCTAAGCCAATTATCCTTAAAGCTGGAGAAAAAAGTAAAGAAGTTATTATACTCTCATCAAGTTCATCTTTTTCAAAAAGTAAGATGGAAGATACTCTTTTACCTATCCAAATCAAGGCATATGCTACAGATAGCAAGGAAGAAATCGTTGTCTTAAGAGATACAACCTTTATCTATCCTAGTATCAATACTATCGAAACAAAGCTCAAATAGCTTATAACCTAAAGGGAAAGAATAATTTCTTTCCCTTTTAGCAATAATTTTTCTTCATAAAACTTTGATATAAGTTTTGCAATAATATTTCCCTTATATAGTAATTTAAAAGAGAGTAAATATGTCTGAACTTAAACGAACTTCACTTTATGAAAAACACAAAGCTTTAAATGCAAAAAATATAGGATTTTGTGGTTGGGAGATGCCCGTACAGTATGAAGGAGGTATCCTCAAAGAGCATAAAGCATGTAGAGAAGATGTCGCTATTTTTGACACCTCACACATGGGTGAGTTTTTCTTTGAAGGAAATATCCTCTTTAGTGGGATAAACGACACCGTTACAGTTGATTTACTACGATTGCCTATTGGAAAGTGCAAATATGGTTTTATCCTCAACAAGGATGGTGGTGTCATAGATGATATGATTGCCTATAAAGCTGCTGAAGATAGAGTTATGTTTGTGGTCAATGCCTCAAGAATTGATATAGACTTTGAGACAATGAATTTACAACTTCACAATGGTATCTTTACAAATGCTTCCTCTTTCACTTCAAAGATTGATGTTCAAGGTCCAAAATCAAGAGAAATACTTGAAAAAATACTAGAAACCAACCTTGAAAGTTTAGGGTATTTTAGTTTTACAGAAGCTGATATTATGGGAAGTTTTGGTCTTATCAGTCGTACAGGTTACACGGGTGAGCTTGGGTATGAGCTCTATCTAGACAATACTGTTGCGCCAAAGATTTGGGATAAGCTTATAAAGCTTGGAGCTACTCCAGCTGGACTTGGGGCACGTGATGTCTTGCGTCTTGAGATGGGATATAGTCTTTATGGACAAGAACTAGATGAAAAAACTACGCCACTTGAAGCAGGTTTGGAATACTTTGTGCAAGACAGTAGCTACTATAGAGGCAAAGAAGCACTTGAAAAACAAAAAGAAGCAGGTATCCCTAAAAAACTTATCGCATTTAAAACAAATTCTAAAAGAGCACCAAGACATGGCTTTGAAATCATCCAAGAAGATGAAGTCATAGGAGTTGTCACAAGTGGAACTTACTCACCATCAGTAGAATCAGGCATCGGTCTAGGCTATGTTCAAAGTACAAAATACGATGCAATAAAAGAAATAGAAATAAAAAGCGAAAGAGGAAGCATAGCTGTTACGATAACAACTCTTCCTTTTTACAAAAAATAAACAAGGATAGAGATATGACAAAACTATATAGCAACGAACATGAATGGGCTAGTATCGAAGGTGATATAGCGATTATTGGTCTATCAGCGTACGCTGTCTCACAGCTTGGAGACATCACTTTTTTAGAGTTGCCAGAGGTTGGCACAAGTGCTTCAAAAGATGACAGCATCGCTTTTATCGAGTCAGTAAAAGCTGCAAGTGATATATATCTTCCTCTTAGTGGTGAAGTTATCGAGGTCAATGACTCTCTCAATGATGCCCCTGAACTTTTAAATGAAGATGCTGAAAATACTTGGATTTTAAAAATCAAATTAAGCGATGCTGATGAGATAAGTATTCTCATGGGCGAGGATACGTACAAAGATTATATAGCTACACTCTAGGAGAGATTATGCCATACACTCCACATACACCCAGTGATATAGAGGCGATGACTGCTCAAATAGGGATAACAAGCGAAGAAGAACTTTTTGCCTCTATCCCTCAAGAACTCCGAGCAAAAAGTTTCGAAATTCCAAAAGGTTTGAGTGAATTTGAAGTTTTTGAGGAGTTAAAAGCTCTCGCTTTAAAAAACAACACTCAAAATATCTGTTTCCTTGGTGGTGGTTACTATGAACACATCATACCAAGTGCAGTTGATGCACTCTCTATGCGTTCAGAGTTTTATACAGCTTACACTCCATACCAACCAGAGGCGAGTCAAGGAACACTGCAAGCCTTGTACGAATACCAAAGCATGATATGCGAACTCACTGGCATGGAAGCAACAAATGCTTCTATGTATGATGGTGGAACTGCTATGGCTGAGGCTGCTTTGATGGCAGTGAGAATTACAAAGAGAAAAAAGATACTTATAGACTCAGGCGTAAATCCTATATACATCAAGATAGTAAAAACATACCTTGCATACCATGAACTCGAAGTTGAACTCTTACATGTAAGCAGTGATATCTCAAAAAAAGAGGATATTTTAACAAAAATAGATGAAACATACGCAGGATATATCTTTCAAAATCCAAACTTTTTTGGCTCTATCGCTGATTATACAGATGTGATAGAGGCTTTACATGTAAAAGGTATTTTGGCTATTGCTAGTGCTTATCCTATCTCTTTAGGACTTTTAAAAACTCCAAAAGAGATGGACGCTGATATCGTATGTGCTGATGGGCAATGTCTGGGCAATTATCTAGGCTTTGGAGGTCCATCTTTTGGAATCTTAGCCACTAAAGAAAAATACATAAGAAATCTTCCAGGTCGTATCGTAGGAGAAACGCTCGATAGAAATGGCAAACGTGCTTTTGTTTTAACACTACAAGCAAGAGAGCAACATATACGCCGTGATAAAGCCACTTCAAATATCTGTTCAAACCAAAACCTTATGGCTCTTCGTGCTACTATCTTCTTTTCACTCCTTGGCAAAGAGGGCTTTGCAAATCTAGCAGAGTTTAACTATGAAAAAGCAAATTATCTTAAAAACGAGCTCTCAAAAGTAGTTGGTATCTATAACCTTGCTCCTACATTTAATGAGTTTGTTATAGAGCTCCCAATAAGCAGTGATAAGTTTATAAAAGCGATGAATGAAAAAGGCTTCTTTGCTGGAATAAATCTTTCAAATTTATATGAAAACTTTGAAAACAGAGTACTTGTAAGTGTAACTGAAAAAAGAACAAAGGCACAGATGGATTCATTTGTGCAAGCCACAAAGGAGGTGCTGATATGAGTCAAACACTTTTTGAAAAATCACATGTTGGCAGACATGGTATCAAACTTCCTAGCCTAGATGTTCCACAAGTATCACTAGATAGCTCACTTTTACGCTCACAAAAAGCTAACTTACCAGAGCTCAGTGAGTTAGATGTCGTACGCCACTTTACAGAACTATCAAATAAAAACTTTTCCATAGATGCAAACTTTTATCCACTTGGTTCTTGTACGATGAAGTACAACCCAAAAGTTCAAGAGCGTATAGCAGCCTTAGAGGGATTTAGCGCACCTCATCCTCACCTCATAACAAACAATCAAGTAGATGCCATCCAAGGTTCTCTGCAAGTCATCAAAGAACTAGAAGGCTATCTTAAAGAGATAGTTGGGATGGATCACTTTACACTCACGCCACAAGCGGGAGCACATGGAGAGATGACAGGTCTTATGCTTATAGGAGCTTACCATAAGAAAAAAGGCAATAAGAAAAAATACGTCATCATCCCAGACTCTGCGCATGGAACAAATCCTGCAACTGCTTCGATGGTTGATTATGAAGTTATCACCGTCAAATCTGGGGCTAAAGGAGATATGGACTTAGAGGCTTTTAAAGCTGTGATGAGCGATGAGGTCGCTGCTGTTATGATAACAGTGCCTAACACATTAGGACTTTTTAACCCAAATATAAAAGAGATTTGTGATATCGCACACTCTTATGACGCGCTTATGTATTATGATGGAGCAAACTTAAATGCCATACTTGGAACCATCCGTCCTGGTGATGTTGGCTTTGATGTAGTGCATCTTAACTTACATAAAACATTTGCCACTCCTCATGGTGGTGGAGGACCAGGAGCTGGTCCTGTTGGAGTAAAAGAGTGCTTGAGAGAATTTTTACCAGATTTGGGCGTAGAAAAATCAAGTGAAAGTTATATCTTTGAAACTCCTAACCCAACAACCATAGGAAAGATATCTCCATTTTTTGGCAACTATCTTGTACTCATCAAAGCCTATGCATATATGAAAGTGCTAGGAAGTGATGGCATGATAAATGTCAGTAAAAAAGCGGTCTTAAATGCAAACTATGTGTTAGCAAAGCTCAAGCCTTATTTTGATTATGAGTTTGAGGGCTTTTGTATGCATGAGTGTGTTTTAAGTGCAGCTAGCTTAGCGAAAGATGGTGTCAGAGCACTTGATATCGCAAAATACCTCTTAGATTTTGGTCTGCACGCTCCAACTATCTACTTTCCACTCATAGTTAAAGAGGCTATCATGATAGAACCTACTGAGAGCGAGAGCAAAGAGACGATAGATTATTTTTGCCAAAAAGTTATCGACGCAGTCGAGCTTGCCAAAAATGACCCTAGTGCATTTGTAAACTTTCCGATGACTCTACCTATCTCAAGAGCCGATGAAACAAAAGCAGCAAGAGAGTTAAATATAAGGTTTAACTGCTGTGGTTAAAAGCTTCCGATTTCTCGATTTGCCGTATTTGAGTGCTGCTCACAATATGGCAATCGATGAAGCTTTGATTGAAAATTTTCAAGAAGATGACTTGCCGATACTTAGACTCTATACATGGGATAAAGATGCCTTTAGTATTGGGAGATTTCAAGATACGCATGATATTGAAAATTTTACAGACTTTGGGGTTAATTTTACACGAAGAGTTACTGGTGGTGGGCTTTTACTCCATGGCTTTGATCTCTCTTATTCTCTTATCCTCCCTACAAGATTGCTAACAAACAAAAGTGTTAAAGAGAGTTATGAGTATATCTGCGCTTTTCTTCTTCATTTTTATGCAAAACTTGGATTTGAAGCAAATTTTGCAAAAGACATCATGAATGAAAAATTCTCTAAAAGTGCCTTTTGCCAAGTAGGATATGAGCCCTATGACATTATCATAGAGGATAAAAAGGTTGGAGGCAATGCTCAGAGGCGTACAAAAAATTTCATCTACCAACATGGCTCAATTCCTCTACATGTAGACTCACGCCCTTTTAGTGGTGTGAGCATAGAAGAGTTAGGAAAAGCTTTACATGTAAGCGAAGCAAAAGAGCGTATCAAATCTTCGTTTGAAAAATGCTTTGATACCCATCTTCAAGAATCTACACTCAAAGATGATGAATTAAACTCTTTGAAAACTTTACATGTAAGCAAATATAATACATATGAATGGAAATATAATGCAAAATCGTAAACCCTCTTGGTTACATAAAAAAGTCTTTTTCTCTCAAAAAAAAGATGTTGAACAATCTTTAAAAAGTATAGGTATCCATACAGTTTGCCAAGAAGCTATGTGCCCAAACATTAGTGAATGTTTTGCAAAAAAACAGGCAACTTTTATGCTTCTTGGAGCCACGTGCACGAGAGCTTGTACCTTTTGCAATGTTGGACGTGGAGAGACAAAACCACTTGATATACAAGAAGCCCAAAAAGTAGCACAAGCTGTTGTTGCTCTTGGTTTAAAGCATGTAGTTATCACTAGTGTGACCAGAGATGATATCAAAGATGGTGGAGCGAGTGTTTTTGTAGAGTGTGTTCAAAGGATAAAAGAGTTAAATCCAAATATCACCATTGAGCTTTTAATCCCAGATTTGAAGCTCAACCTTGAAGCACTAACAAGCATAGCAAATTCAGGAGCTGAGATAGTTGGACACAATATCGAAACTGTTCCAAGACTCTATCACATAAGAAAAGGTGCTAGCTATACACGTTCACTTGAGGTTTTAAGATACTTAAAACAAATGAACCCTCAAGTAAAAACAAAAAGTTCTCTCATGCTAGGGCTTGGAGAAAGTGAAGAAGAGCTCAAACAAAGTTTGCAAGATTTACTTGATGTGAAATGTTCTTTACTCACCATGGGACAGTATCTAGCGCCTAGCAAGTCTCATGAAAGTGTCAAAGAGTATATAGAACCTAAGAAATTTGAAGAGTATGGCATGATGGCAAGTGAGATGGGATTTGAGTTTGTGAAAAGCTCTCCTTACACAAGAAGCTCTTACATGTCACATGAGTATTTTGAAAGAGATAAATTATAGATATTTTAATAGTTACTTTTTCAAACGGCTTCGCTATGGTACCCAAAATCAGAGATTTTGACCATTACGCTGCAGATGTTTTCAGACAGTAACTTTAAAATATCTCCTAAAAAGGTAAAAGATGAAAAAATATGATGTAGTAGTTATCGGCGCAGGACCTGGGGGCTATGAGTGTGCTTCACTTTTGGCAAAAGAGGGAAAAAGTGCATGCATCATAGAAAAAGATGAAAATTACATCGGTGGAACTTGCCTCAATGAAGGCTGCGTGCCAGCGAAACAGTACCTAGAGAGTGCAACGTACATAGCAAAACAGACATACATGAAAGAGTGTGGAGTAAATATCTGCGATATGACTCTTGATATGCCAACTTTAAAAAACAAAAAAGACACTCTTATCGAACAACTAAAAAGTGGTATCAAAACAAAACTGAAAAAAACTGAAATCCTCTACGGCAGTGCTTCGTTTCTAAGTGAAAATGAAATCGAGGTCAATGATGAAGTTGTAGCCTTTGAAAAGTGTGTTATAGCAAGTGGTTCAGTACATAGAACACACCCCACTTTAGAGATAGATGGAAAGCTTATCTTATCGAGTAAAGAGATATTTGAATTAGAAACGATACCAAAAGATATACTTATAGTTGGTGGTGGTGCTATAGGGTGCGAATTTGCCACGTTCTTTCACTCTTTAGGGGTAAATGTCACCATCGCAGAATTTACGCCAAATATAGTTCCAAATGAAGATGACGATGTCTCAAAAGGTTTAAAACGAGAGTTTGAAAAAAAAGGTATAAAAATATACATTAGCACCAACGTAATCTCACATGTAAAAAAAGAAACTACCATAGAAGTTACTTTACAAACTCCTAAAGAGCAACTAACACAAAGCTTTGATTTTGTGTTGGTTTCTATCGGACGTGCACCAAATTCAAAAGAATTAAATCTTAAAAATGCACATATCAAAAGTGAAAAAGATTTTATACTCACTAACGAACACTTACAAACATCAAATCCTAACATATATGCGATAGGTGATGTCATAAAAACTCCAGCTTTAGCGCATATGGCGTATCATGAAGCGATTGTTGTGGCAAATAATCTTATAAATGAAAGCTTACATGTAAGCTCACAAACTGTTCCTTTTGTTACTTTTTGCCAACCTCAAGTTGCCAGTGTTGGTAAAAATGAAAAAATACTCAAAGCTGAGAACAGAGAATATAAATCTATCAAGCATTTTTACAAATCAAGCGCAAAAGCAAAGATAAAAGGTGATGATGGAGGATTTATCAAACTTTTGATTGATAAAAACACCGATGTGATTTTAGGTGGTGCGATGATAGGTAATGATACCACTGAGCTTATCCACCAGATACTTATAGCAGTAAATACAAAGCTTACATGTAAAGAGTTAGGCGATATGATATTTGCTCATCCAACGCTGAGTGAAAGTTTGTGGGAGATGGTGAATTAAATTTGAGTGAGCCAACACTTTTTAAAAGTGTTGGCTTGGAGTTTTAAAGTGCAGCTTTAGCTTGTTTTACAACAGATGCAAAAGCTTCTGGGTCGTTCATAGCCATATCAGCTAGAATTT
>DKEY01000146.1 GCA_002469305.1 Sulfurospirillum sp. UBA6810 | reverse complement strand
GTGAACCAGGAACTGGTAAAACTGCGATTGCTGAAGGTTTGGCTTTAAAAATAGCGGCAAATGACGTTCCTATAAGTTTACAAAACAAAAGACTTATCGCTCTTGATATGGCAGCCCTTATAGCAGGAGCAAAGTATAGAGGAGAGTTTGAAGATAGGCTCAAAGCAGTTATAGATGAAGTAAAAAAAGATGGCAATATCATCCTCTTTATCGATGAAATTCATACTATCGTAGGAGCAGGTGCAAGTGAGGGCAGTATGGACGCTGCCAATATCTTAAAGCCAGCTCTTGCTCGTGGTGAGCTTCACACAGTTGGTGCAACAACACTCAAAGAGTATAGAAAACATTTTGAAAAAGATGCTGCCTTACAACGTCGTTTTCAGCCTGTAAAAGTAGATGAACCAAGCATCAATGAAGCACTGCAGATACTTCGTGGTATCAAAGAATCTCTTGAAAGTCATCATAGTGTAACTATCCAAGATAGCGCTCTTATAAGTGCTGCAAAGCTTAGTGATAGATACATCACCGATAGATTTTTGCCAGATAAAGCGATAGATCTTATCGATGAGGCTGCAGCGGAGCTTAAAATGCAGATAGAGTCAGAACCAACAGAACTGAGTCGTATCAAGCGAGAGATAAGCACTTTGATGGTTGAAAAAGAAGCTCTTTTGATGGAAAAAAACAAGAAAAATGAAGATAGACTCAAGCTTATCGAAAAAGAACTCAGTAATGCAAAAGAGAAACAACAAGCGCTCAATGCTAGATTTGAAAACGAAAAGAGTGTTTTTGAGCAGATAGCAAGTATCAAAACAGAAGTCGAAACACTCAAACGTGAAGCAAGTATAGCCAAGAAAAACAGTGATTTTAACAAGGCTGCTGAGATAGAGTATGGAAAGTTACCAGAACTTGCTAAAAAAGAGAGTGAACTCAAAGCAAAATGGGAAATGATGGTAGAAGAGGGAACACTTTTGAAGAACTCTGTTGATGAGGAGATGATAGCAACTATCGTAAGCAAATGGACAGGAATCCCAGTCAATAAGATGCTTCAAAGTGACAAACAAAAAGTGATGGATATAGAAGAGAGACTCAGAGCGGAAGTGGTAGGACAAGATAAAGCACTTCATGCGATAGGACGAGCGATAAAGAGAAACAAAGCAGGTCTTAGTTCTCAAAATCGCCCGATAGGAAGCTTTTTATTTTTAGGCCCAACGGGTGTAGGTAAAACACAAAGTGCAAAGGCTTTGGCTAACTTTTTGTTTGATAGCAAAAAGTCACTTGTGAGATTTGATATGAGTGAGTATATGGAAAAGCACTCTGTCTCACGTCTAGTAGGACCACCTCCTGGATATGTAGGATATGAAGAGGGTGGACAACTCACAGAAGTAGCACGTCGTAAACCATATAGCGTTATCTTGTTTGATGAGATAGAAAAAGCACATCCTGATGTGTTCAATATCCTTTTACAAGTGCTTGATGATGGACGTTTGACAGATAACAAAGGGGTGGTGGTTGATTTTAAAAACACTATCATCATCTTAACTTCAAACATAGCAAGTGATAAGATTATGGAAGACCCACAAAACTGTGAAGCGAGTGTGATGAGTGAACTAAAACGCAACTTCAAGCCAGAGTTTTTAAACAGACTTGATGATATAGTCATCTTCAATCCTCTAGGACTTGCGCAGATAGAAGCGATAGTAGATATCATCTTTAAAGAGTTGCAAGTAAAACTCTATGAGCGAGATATCAGCATAGAACTTTCAAGTGAAGCAAAAAAACTTATCGCAAGTGCTGGTTTTGATCCTGTTTATGGTGCAAGACCACTCAAGCGTGCATTGTATGAACTTGTAGAAGATAGACTAGCAGATATGATACTCAGCGATGAGATTCACGAGGGCGATAGTCTTTTTGTTGATGCTGCTGGTGAAAGCATCAGTATCTCTAAAAAATAATCTTACATGTAAGGATTTTTCCTTACATGTAAGGGACTTTATTTTTCTTGCAATAGTTTGGAAAATGCAGAGTCTTGAGGCTCTGTCATCTCTAAAAGAGTTTTAAAAAGAGCGTTTGCTGAAATCTTGAGATTTGATTCATCATTGTCCAAACTCTCTTCTAATTTTTCCAAAAGTTGCTTTTTAAAATCAGCCACAAGAGACTCTATCTCTTTGAGTGATTCTGGATTGTCTCCTCTTTCTTTGATAAGTTTATCACGAAACTCTTGAACTAATTTATCTATTTTTTCTTGGTTTAAATCTGCTAAAAAAGCAAGGGCACCTTTTGAAAGCAAGCTCTCTAAAAAGCTTTTTACTTCCGCATCACTCTGTTCTTGCTTCGTGTCTTTTTGCTCCTTTTCATAGAGAATAGCAAATGCATTTTGATTGGATTTTTCTGTATTGGTTTTTTGCTCTATGGCTTGTGCATTAGTGTAGGTAGTAGTTACTTGCATCAAATACTCCTTTATAAGATACTGCATACAAGCAAAAAAAGTTCCTTACATGTAAGCTTTTAGTGAAATGCTTTTTTAACCTCAAGCTTGTCATAAAGTTCCAAAATATTATGATAGTGAGCATGAAATGTCGTATCTATGAGATACTTTTTTGTTTCAAGTATATCAAGGGCTTTTTGTACTAACTCTTTTGAAAAGACATTGCATAGAGCTTCTTGATAGTCTTCAAAAATAAGTTCTGCTTCAGAGAGCCTTATAAGCTCACACAGTACTTTTTCTACTCTTCCCTCGCTAAATTGTAGTGTTTCAAGAACCATCTCCAAATCACCAGCCAACAAGTAAATCTGTGCTTTAAAATCTGCCATACTAAAATTCTTTTCAAATATCACACCTATGTACTTTTGTATATCTATTTCATTGCCAAGAGATTCTACATGTAAAAGAATTTCCTCTGCTTCATACTCTTTAAAGTTTAAAATCATGTCACGGATGAGTTTGCCTGTGTTTTTGTTGTTGTAAACCATGTCATCTATGGGATAGATTTCAGAGAGGCTAGGAACTATCAGCTGACAAGAGTAAAAATCAAGATAGTTATACTCTCTCAGGTATAACTCTTTATCTAAGGTTTTTAAAATGTTTTTTAAGTAAATATACTCCTCATCACAGCCATTTCCTGCATAATTCCAAGAGCTATAATCGTAGTTTTTTCTAGCATTTAAAAAACTAAATCCCAACTTTCCATTTGAGTCTATAAAGTGTGATTCCAAGTTGAGATTGTCGCTGATGACACTCATATCAAAAGTAGGTGTTTCAAAATCATCTAAACTTTCTAAATCTCTTCCTTGCATAAGCTCACTCATAGTGCGTTCAAGTGAGACTTGCAAGATAGGGTGTGCTCCAAAAGAGACAAAAAGTGTTGCTGTTTTTGGGTTGATAAGTGAGATGGCAGTTACAGGAAAAATCCCACCTAGTGAAGCATCAAGTACTTCTACGATATAGCCTAAATCTCTCAAAGCCAAGATATCTTCGTTGAGTTTTTTAAAAGGGGCGAGTACATTTTGTGGGATTGAAGGCAAGGCATAACCATGCTTGATAATCTCTATCTTCACATAGCGTTCAAAAACTTCACTCAAAGCTTGTACTTTTGCTTCACCTGCACTGTTTCCGCTTGCCAAACCGTTACTTACATAGAGATTACTGAGGATATTGATGGGAAAGTAGATAGTCTCTTTGCTGGATTCTTTTACAAATGGAAGAGCGACAATCTTGTCTGTATGGTCACTATTGAAATCCACCAAATCCTCATCACTCACTTCATCTAAAGGATTATAAAAAGCTTTCAATTCATCATTGAGATAATCTCCTCCAAATTCAAAGGCTTCAACATCTGGAAAGTAATTGCGCTTTGGTAGATAAAAGTCTATAAAAAAGTTGTTTGTTTGGAGTCTTTCTATGTACTCTCCAAGAGCACTCGCCTTGCTGGCATCAGAAACTATCCCTTTACCGTTTGAGTAGATATGTTGTGGCGCTTCTAGGGAAGAGAGATTTATAGAAAAACAGTTTGAAAGAGGGTGTTTTTCTTGTGAAAAGAGGATTTTGCAACCTACATCTTCTAAAACAGCTGTCATTTTTTTTATAGATTCGCCAAGAGAGGCATCTTTTGAGGGGAAGTTCATATGTATTCTTTTTGTTTAAGTGCGTGAGTATAGCAAAATAAATTCAAAGTCGTATGCTTATGCAAAAAAAAGAGATTTTTAATCATAAAAGAGATACTATTTTTGAACAAAACATGAAAGGGTAAAGATGCAAGAGAGTTATGAAGAGAGGATGATTGAGGCATTTATCGCCAAACCTGAAAAAGAGAAGTGGTATAAACAAGCTTTTTCGACATTTAACATAAATGGCGTAGATGTTATGAAGTGGAAGTGGAGTTGGTGGGCATTTTTTTGTGGATTTTTATATCTTTTGTATAGAAAGACATATCTGCCAGCACTTGTTCTTTTTCTACTGACTATCGTTGCAAATTTTATCCCATTGGTTGGGGGTCTTATCTTGATGATACTCGCAGGTGGATATGGTCCGTACTTTGTTTATAGAACATATAAAGTAAAAAAACTAGAAATCGAAGCTATCGTAGAAGATGAGCAAAAGCGTATAGAGACGATGCGACATGCTGGTGGTTATAACCAATGGGTCGTTTGGGTATATGCTATTATCGTTACTCTTACTTTTATCGGAGTGCTTGGCGCTATACTTCTTCCTCAGTTCGCTTCTTAATGCAATCATAAAAAGTGCAAAAAAGCATTGTTATGCTTTTTTGCACTTTTTGACAAGCATCATAGCAACTTTAGGTATATAACTTTACAATGGCACTAAATTTTATCAGAATTATTTTTCATACTATGGGCTGAAAATATTATGATAAAATAACTTGTGGATTAAAGAAGTTATGAGCTGATGAGAAAAATCTCCCTAAATAAGGTATATGCAGTTGTTTTTCTTATCCTTGCTGCTTGGGCACTTGTTGCCTTTTTTACCATGGATACTCTCATTGAGTCGCAACACAAATACGGAAAGCTTATAAATCTTAGTGGTAAACAACGTATGCTTTCTCAAAAAACAACCCTCATGGCAAAGCGTTATTTTGAAAGTAGCGATAGTGAATTTTATGAGCATTTAAAGACTCTATACGATGAGATGAAACAAGACCACAGTTTTATCATTGCAAACTTAACTTCAGAAGATATCAAAAAACTATATATAGGTCAAGATGGGCTTGATGCAAAAGTCAAGTACTACTTCATGTTGTTAAGTGATTTTTTACAAAATCCGCACTCTACACAAGTGCAACTTCTCCAAGAGTATGCACATACACTTCTTCCTCATCTCAATGAGGCTGTATATGCTTTTGAAGAAGAGGGTGATAACAAAATCAAATCTTTGCAAAATAGAGAACTTCTTATCCTTATAGGAACGCTCTTAACTCTGCTGATAGAAGCACTCTTTTTAGTACGTCCTGTCATAAAGATAGTCAATGCAAAAAGAGAAAAACTTAAAAATCTAGTTTATGAAAAAACAAAACGCTTAGAGATTTTTGCAAGAGTTTTTGAAAACACTATGGAGGGGATGCTTATAACAGATGAAGAGGGAACGATAACCGCTGTAAACAAAGCCTTTACTAACATCACTGGATATAGCCAAGCTGAAGTTTTAGGGAAAAATCCCAAGATACTCAAATCAGGGATACAAGATAAAGTATTTTATGAGCAGATGTGGGATTCGCTTAAAACAAAGGGGAGTTGGAAGGGTGAGATAATCAATGCAAAAAAAGATGGCACAAATATCTATGAATGGCTCAGTATCATCAGATACCAAGAGAAAAAAACAAAGCAGATATACTATCTGAGTGTTTTTTATGATATCACAGATCAACATGAAGCAAAAGAGCATTTGGAGTATGTAGCTACACATGATTATTTGACAAAACTTCCCAATAGAAATCTTTTAAACGACAGATTAGAACAAGCTATTGCCACTTCAAAACGACACAAAAGCAAAATAGCCGTAGTTTTTATGGATTTGGATAACTTCAAAATCATCAATGACACGTTAGGACACGATAAAGGAGATGAACTCCTTCAGGAGATATCAAAGAGACTGCTCTCACATGTACGAGAAGGCGATATAGTAGCTCGTATCGGAGGAGATGAGTTTGTTATCGTTTTAGAAGATATAGAGGGTTTAGATATGATAAGTCACTACTTACAAAGACTTATGGACAAGATAAATGAGCCCATTTATATCACAAGTACACTTTTTCAAACAACAGCGAGTGTTGGTATCAGTATATATCCAGATGATGCACAAAATGCAAAAGAGTTGTTGCAGTTTGCTGATACTGCTATGTATCACTCTAAAGGTATCGGTAAAAACAACTTTAGCTTTTTTACGCAAGAGCTCAATGAACGAGTCAAAAAACGCTTAGAGATGGAACAGTGTTTAAGAAGTGCGATAAAAAATGAAGAGTTTGAACTTTTCTTGCAACCAAAAATCAACATAGCAACACAAACGATAATAGGCGCAGAAGCACTTATAAGATGGCGAAAAAATGAAACCTTAGGCAATGTACCGCCAGACCAGTTTATCCCCATAGCAGAAGAGAGCAATCAGATACATCTCATAAGCCAATGGGTATGTAAACAAGCAGGAGTTTATCTGGAGCGTTGGCAGAAGCATCCTGTGTTTCAAAACCTTAGTATCGCTATCAACATCTCTCCAAAAGAGTTTCAACAACCTGTATATATACAGAGCCTTCTTGCTATTCTCAAAGCATTTCCCTTTGCGCCAAAACTTATTGTAGAGATAACAGAAAATACCTTAGTTGAAGATTTACAAAGTGCAGTAGCAATCCTTCAAAAGATACACTCTTTAGGTGCAAAGATAGCGATAGATGATTTTGGTACTGGGTATTCATCACTAAGTTATCTCAAAAAATTGCCCATAGATACTTTGAAGATAGATAGGTCATTTGTATCTGATATTGGGAGCGATAAAGATAGTAAAATCATCGTTAAAACTATCATAGCACTTGCACACTCTTTGGGGATGAATGTGGTAGCAGAGGGTGTTGAGACAGCATATCAGTTAGATTTTATGAAATCTTTAAATTGTGAAGAAGCACAAGGATACTACTATGCACCAGCGATGCCTCTTGAAGAGTTTGAAAACTGGGCAGAAGCGTTTTACTCTACTAACTCTTGATGTAAGACCTGTACTCCTAGTGCAACCCCAGGCCAACCTTGCCCAGCAAATATAGTATCTCCAACATTGTAAAGGTTTTTAAAAGGGGTAGTGCAAGTTGGTGTTTGTAGGAGGTTTTTAAAACTCATAGCTTTACCTCCACAATTACTCCTTTTTATATACCTAGCAAATGTTTTTGAGGTAGCACTAAAAACTTTTTCTACTTTTACATGTGGAAATTTTTTCATAAATTCTTCTAAGATAAACTCCTGAGTTTGCGCTTTTTTTTCTTTGTACTGCTCCTTTGTTAAATCCTCCCAAAATCTTGCCTTGGTATGTGTTGAGATAGTGACACTGTACCCATCTTGGCTGAGTTTATCATCACTTTCATCAGAAAAAGAGATAAAAAATGAGTTTGAGATAGCATGAGGAATGATGGAGTCTAGTATGATTTGATAGTGGTGTAAAAGTTCTTTCTCACTTCTTACATGTAAGTAAACTACAAAGGCACTTTGGTCACTAAAACTAAAGCTTTGATAGTATCTTTGGATAGCCTTGTCTTCAAAGAGTTTTGCACTCTCATAGATACTAGAGTTGAGTATAACCTTGTTGGCTTTGTAGTGATTTTTTGTAGTATGAAGGATGAAGTGCGATTTCTCTTTTTTGATACTCAGTACCTCTTCATCTTTCTTTACATGTACATTTTTTAAAAGAGACTCTATCAAATCACCCATGCCTCTATTTGGATAGTAAACTGTGTGAAAAGGGTATGCAAGTCCCAAAGCCATACTAAGCAGAGGAATCTCTTTGTGATTTGTTTGGAGTGTTATGAGAAGTTGCGCATCTATGAAAGCGAGGTATGCATCACTGATATCATACAAAACTTCTTTTATGTAACTTGAGGCTGATTTGAGGAGTGAAAACTTGAACTCTTTTATAAGAGAGCATAGAGATAAAAAGGAGTGAAGATAGGCACGAAGTGAGTACTTATTGTAGTAGATATTTTTTACTCTCCAAAATCTCTCATCAAGTTCTTTGATAGCACTCCAAAACACTCTATTGTTTTCATGTGGATAAACTCTATCAAGTTGTGTTAAAAACTCTTCAAAATTTGAAGTTCTATCTAGCTGTTTCTCTTTTTGCATACTTCTTATAGCTATATCGCTCTTTTTTATATCAGGAATAAACCCTATATCATCAAAAAGCTTTTTTATGATATGTCCCTCTTCATATCCCACAAAGGTAGTTGCTCCTGCATTGAAAGAGTGATTGTATCTACTAAAGGTACTTGCACATCCTCCCAAGTTGTTCTCTTTTTCAAACAAGATGAGGTTTTTATCACTATGCAAGGCACTGATGAGAGAACCTCCTATCCCAGAGCCGATGACTGCTATATCAATCTCTTGCATCTTTTGCCTTTTTAAATGCTTTTATCGCTCTATCACGCGAAAAGGAGAGAGATATCATTTGTGTTGGATTGTCTGTATGTAACTCTTTTGACTCTTTATTTTGTAGATGTGGCAAAGTTGCTTTGATAAACAACGCTTCTTTGTCAAATTTTTTAGATTGCAAGTAGGGATTGAAGATACGAAAGTAAGGAACACTATCAGCTCCAGTACTCGCTGCCCACTGCCAAGAGCCGATGTTGGAACTTGCTTCGTAATCAAGAAGCTTTTGAGCAAAGTACGCTTCACCCCAACGCCAATCAATAAGAAGGTTTTTACATAAAAAAGAGGCTACTATCATACGAAGTCGGTTGTGCATAACTCCTATTTCATTGAGGTGTTTCATGGCAGCATCTATGAGAGGAAATCCAGTCTCTCCCTCACACCATTTTTTGAACTCTTCTTTATCGTTGCGCCACTTTATCTCATAGCCATTGAAGTTTTCAAACTCACTTGTTGGAAAATGGTACAAGATATAGTTATAAAACTCTCTCCAAAAAAGTTCTCGTATAAAAAACTCACTATGAGGGTACTCTTTTATCGTATTGAAAATCTCTTTAGGACTTATAATCCCAAATCGCAGATGCACACTCAAGCTTGAACTTGCCTCTTCACTAAAGTAATCACGCTTCTCTTTATAACTTGGAAGTTTTTTTATAAAAGTACCCAGCAAAGTGTGCGCATCAAGATATAAAAAATCAGGTAGTTTTTGGTGCATAAATCCCATGCTCTCTAAGGAGGGAAGTTTAGCAAAGTCATAGTGTGCTAGTTGGAGTTTTGGATTTGGTTTGTACTCTTGTATCTTTGAAGATTGCCACAAAGGAGAGAGGGAGTTATAAAAAGGGGTAAAGACTTTGTATGGAGTTCCGTCATTTTTTACATGTAAGCTTGGATGGAGTAAAAAAGAGTCCAAATAAGTTCTTACATGTAAGATTTTTTCTATCTCTTTATCTCTGTTTTTTGCATAGGCATCAAAATCAACGGAACATAAAACTTCATCAAATCCCTGTGTTTTTAGCTTTTTAAAGATTTGAGCAGGTTTACCATAAAACACCGCCAAGTCAAGACCGATACTTTGAAGTTTTGTTTTTAACTCTAAAACGCTTTTATAGATGAACGTTACTCTTTTATCAGCATGTTCAAGTTTATCCAAGATATTTGTATCAAAGATAAACAGAGGCAAAACTTCGCCTTTTGCATGAGCGAGAATGGCATTGTCATTGATGCGTAAATCTCGTCTAAACCAAAGGATAGATTTCACTTGTATGCCTTTAGGTTTGAGCGAAGTGCTAACTCTTTTGGATAGGGATTTAAAAACTTTTGTTCCTCTAAGTAGCTGATATCAAACTTTTTTGCATAGAGATTTATGATTTTTATCACAACTATGAGAGGTAAGATACCACTTTTAAACTCTTCCATAGAGCCCAGTATCTCCTCTTTTTCCTCCTTACTCACGAGTTTTTTAAAGTATCCAAAAAGATGCAAAAGGACGTTGTAAGTTTTTTTGATACTTCCTTTGAGGCTGATTGCTTTTAAAAACTCCTCTTTATACTCTTCAAGGAGAGTTTGCAATGGCTTCTTTTCTTGATTTGCAACTATGTTTCCAAGGTTTTTATAACTTACATGTGACTTTGCATAGATGAGGTATTTGTAGGAAGTATGAAAACTGACCAAATCTCTGATAGTAGGATTTGTATCTAAAAAATCATGTATATGTGCATAAGCAAAAACCTGCATGATAAAGTTTTCTCTGAGCCATGCATCTTGGAGTCTTCCTTCTTCCTCCAAAGGTAGATAAGGGTAGCGTTTTCTTATCTGTGTGGCAAAAAGTCCAATCCCTCTTTTATGTCCTGATGTGTTGTGTTTATCATAAACCTTTACTCGCTCTAAGCCACAAGTTGGAGAAGCCGATTTGAGTATAAATCCACAAAGCCTGTCCACGGCAATCTTTTTGGCTTGTAGATTACATATATCTTGTAGGACTTGTGTAACATCATCTCTATTTTTTGTTGTCACTACTTTTTGGATACCATCTTCTTCTATGATTCTTATAGCCTCTCTTGGTGTACCAAATACAGCAGCTTCAGGACAGTAAGGTACAAGTTCAAAGTGATGGCTTAGTACATCATAGATAAAGTCATCTTTTGCATGACCACCATTGTAGCGACACATATCCCCAAGTAAACAAGATGAAATTCCAAGTTTCATGATAAACCTTTTTTTATTTTATTATATGCTTCTTTTTGATAGTTTTGTAGGGATAATTTATAAGTTCATAAAGAAATGCTATACTTTTTCAAAATAAAAAGGGTTTCAATGAGTAGTGTAGAACTAAAGATTTCAAAATCTGATTGGCTTTATATCATTTTACTTGGAGCTTTTTTTGGTTTTTTTATCTCTTTGTGTTTTTACTATGTAAATGAGCAACTGAGATTTGTAAGCACTATCGTATTTGGTACTTTCAGTGCTGTTTGTATCTCGCTCTTCTCTTTTTTGTTTATCACTCTTTCAAACAACTATATCTTGCCCCGAGTTGATAAAAAGTTTTGGTACGCTATAAGCTTTTTGTTTTCGTTTTGTTCGGGAAGTTTAGGGTTTTTGTTTAGCTTTGGAGTCTTTTACAACTTTGAGCTTCCCTTTATACAGCAGATTCTTCCTTATTGGTATGGGATAGGAATTGTTATGGGATGTTTAACTTTTCTTATAGGTCTTATCTTGCACCAGTTTATCTCTATGAAGCATAAAAATGAACTTATCCAAAAGTACATCTTAGAAACCAAGATAAAAGCACTTGAAAATGAGCTCAATCCTCACTTTTTATTTAACACACTTAACTCCATCTCAGAACTCTTACATGTAGATGTTATAAAAGCAGAAAAAGCCCTCATGGACTTGGCAAAGTTTTTACGCAATGCTATCAAACAAGAGAGCCTTATACCTCTTTCAAAAGAATTAGAGATGGTGCAAACGTACGTGGAGATAGAAAATATCAGATATAGTGATGCGATAAGCTTACATGTAAAGATAGAAGATAGATATAAAAGTGTGATGGTACCGAAGTTTTCACTGCAACTTTTAGTCGAAAATGCTATAAAACATGGATACAACAAAAAAGCCTTACATGTAACGATAGAATCAACTCAAAATACCTTACATGTAAGCAATGATGGCAAAGAGGTAAAAGAGATAGTTTTTGGAACTGGACTTCAAAATCTCAGTGATAGACTTGAGCTTTTGAGGGTTGGAAAGTTACTTTATGAAAAGAGTGGACGAAAATTTACGATAGAGATGATGGATAAAAGATGAATACAGAAGAAAAATTTGATAATCAAGTGGTGATTTATGAAGATGCAAATGGTGAAGTAAAGCTTGATGTTTCATTTGAAAATGAGAGTGTATGGTTGAGTCAAAAACAGATGGAGATACTTTTTGAAAGAGATAAGTCTGTTATATCAAGGCATATAAAAAATATTTTTAAAGAGGGTGAACTTGATAAAAATTCAGTTGTTGCAAAAAATGCAACAACTGCGAGTGATGGTAAAATATATCAAGTAGAGTTTTATAATCTTGATATGATAATTTCTCTAGGGTATAGAGTTAATTCAAAAAGAGCTACAAGTTTCAGAGTTTGGGCTACCAAAATACTAAAACAATATCTTCTCAATGGCTATGCTATCAATCAAAAGCGACTTGAACAAAAAGGTCTCAAAGAGTTTCAAGAGACGATATCTCTTTTAAAAGATACTATTTCAAGAAGTGAGATTGAACTTATAGAAGCAAAAGGACTTTTAGATGTCATTATCAACTACTCTCGCACTTGGACACTTTTACAAGGTTATGATGAAGATTCTTTACATGTAAATACGGCTGTAACAAAAGAGAGGTTTATACTTGATGTTATAGAAGCCAAAGAAGCAATCAAAAAACTAAAATCAGAACTCATAAATAAGAAAGAGGCTACTGAGCTTTTTGGACATGAAAAAGCAGGAGAATTTGGAGGTATGATAAAAAGTATATACCAAACATTTGGTGGAGTTGATTTACTTCCTAGTGTTGAGCAAAAAGCAGCAAATCTTCTTTATTATATCATCAAAGGACACCCTTTCAATGATGGTAACAAACGTATCGGTGCCTTTATGTTTATCCTTTTTTTATCAAAGAACAATATGCTTTATAAGAGTAGTGGAGAGCTAAAGATAAATGACAATGCTCTTGTTGCACTCTCTTTGATGACTGCCAAGAGTGATCCAAAGCAAAAAGAGACAGTTATAAATCTCATAGTCAATATACTAGAATGCTAAGAAAAAAAATGAAAAGAAGTGAAGATGAAAATACTTATAGTTGATGATGAAAAACTAGCCCTTGATAGGCTGAAGAGGATACTAAACAAGCTTGGATATGAAGATATAATAGCGTATGATGAACCACAAATGGCTCTTGAAGAGGTTAAAAAAAATCTTTTTGATGTAGTCTTTTTAGATATCTCTATGCCCGTGATGAACGGGATAGAGTTAGCTGAGATGATTTTACAGATAGAGCCAAAAACATTTGTTATCTTTCAGACAGCCCATGATAACTTTGCGCTTAGAGCCTATCAAAGTGGTGGGATAGACTACCTTCTAAAACCCATAGATGAAGCTAGCGTGCAAAAGAGTATCAAAAAAGTCGAACACTATATCGCTAATGAGAATGAGAAAAAGAAAAAAATCATGGGTAAAAGTGGGAGTCATTTTTATCTTATCAACATAGAAGACATCTACTATATCAAAGCTGATTTAGATGAAGTGATAGTACGTATCAAAGAGGCACAAACGTATGTTAAAAAGAAGATAGGTGATTTTGATACACTTCTCAGAGATAAAAACTTTTATAGAGTACATCGCTCTTATATAGTCAATATTGACAAGATACGCTCCATGACAACAGTAGAACAATCAAAACTGCAAATATCTTTTTATGATATCGAAGATATCGTTACAAGTTCAAAAGATGGAGCAAAAGAGTTTCGCGAATACCTAGAGCGAAGAAGTTTATAGTTTTTTTACTTTAAAGTAAAAAAAGATTTACCAAAATAAATATGCTAAAAAAGAATATTTATTTTGGTAAATCTTTCTTGACTATTTTATATATACTTAAGTTTTCTATTGATATAGTTCAGTAATTCATGATATTGCTTAGGTGCTAAGCAGACATATATTATCGTGTAAAACTTCATTTTACCCTACATATTGTCATCTTTTATTATCTTGAATAATTTGTCTTGAGTGTTTTTAATTGGTAAATATTTATATACTATTTTCCATTAAAACTTGGTGTCATGATGCACGGTGTGCATATACATGATTATGACATTTCCAAAAAATCAGGAGGAAATTCATGCAAGAGAACAGACGTGGCTTTTTAAAGAAAGCTGCTGTAGCTGGTACAGTTGCTGCGGTAGGCGCAGTGAATGCAACAGCTTTAAGTGTAACTAGCACATACAGTTCAAATGGCGTTGTTGTAGGAAAATCTCGCAAAAAAGAGATTACTTATAAGAAAACTAAAGCTTGGGACGATTTTTATCGTTCGGCGCTATAACCAAAAGGAGATAAGCAAATGAGTGAAGCTCGTGATGTTTTAGCGACGAAGATTGGTCGTCGTTCGTTTTTAAAGATGGCTGCAATTGCAGGAGCATTTGGTGCTACTTCAGCTTTCGCTAGTTCAGATGTAACAAGAACAGCAACAGAGGAAGAGGTTAAAAACCCATTTCCTGGAAGCAAAAAGGTAAAAACAATCTGTACTTCTTGTTCTGTAGGTTGTGGTATTATCGCTGAAGTTCAAAATGGTGTTTGGGTGAGACAACTTGTTGCACAAGATCATCCACTTAGTCTTGGCGGACATTGTTGTAAGGGCGCTGATATGATCGACATGGTTCGTTCTGAAGTCAGGGTGAAGTATCCAATGGTTAAAGAAAAAGGTCAATGGAAACGTATCAGTTGGGATAACGCACTTGATCGAATCTCTACGAAATTAGATAGTTTACGAAAAACACATGGTCCAGATTCAGTTCAGTTTTTAGGTTCTGCAAAAATAAGTACAGAAGGTGCTTACTATATCCGTAAATTTGCGGCTATGTTTGGGACAAATAACATAGACCACCAAGCAAGAGTTTGCCACAGTTCAACAGTTGCTGGTGTTGCAAATACATGGGGTTATGGTGCTATGACCAACTCATGTAATGATATGCAAAATTCTAAATGTATCTTTGTCTTTGGTGCAAATCCAGCAGTAGCACATCCTGTAGGATTTCAACATATTTTAAAAGCTAAAGAGAGAAATAATGCTCAACTAATCGTAGTAGATCCTTGTTTCACAAAAACAGCTGCAAAAGCGGATTTCTTCGCTCGTATCCGTCCAGGAACTGATATAGCATTTATCTATGGCGTTTTACATATTATCTTCAAAAATGGCTGGGAAGACAAGCAATTTATCGATGACAGAACATATGCTATGGATGAAGTGATACAAGAAGCAAAAAAATGGACACCAGAGCTTACTTCTGATGTTACAGGTGTTTCACAAGAAGATATCATTCAAATTGCTACAATGCTTGTAAAAAATAAGCCTGGTACATTAGTATGGGCTATGGGCTTAACACAACACACAGTGGGAACAGGTAATACAAGAATAGGACCAATCTTGCAGTTAGCACTAGGTAACATGGGTAAAGAAGGTGGTGGATGTAATATTCTTCGTGGGCATGATAATGTTCAAGGTGCTACGGATATGTGTTGTCTAGCTGATAATCTTCCAGGTTATTATGGTCTTAGTGAAGGCGCATGGAAATACTTCGCAAAATCATGGGGCGTAGATTATGAGTGGTTGCAAGGACGTTTTAAATCCAAAGAGTGGATGGAAAAACCAGGCTTTACAATGGCTAGATGGTGGGCAGGTGTACTAGATGGTAAAAATGGCAATGATGCTATTGACAATGCAGGCACAAATCTAAAAGCGCTGATTAACATAGGTAATGGTATCACATCAATTTCTCAGCAAGCAAAAGTAAAAGAAGGTTTAGACAATCTTGAACTCCTTGTTGTTGCAGATCCTTTCGCAAATGAAGCAGTTGTGCTGACAGACAAACAAGATGATGTTTTCCTTCTTCCTATGGCAACACAGTTTGAAAACAGTGGTATGGTTACTGCAACAAATCGTTCAGCTCAGTGGAGATATCAAGTTGTTGAACCACTTTATGAGTCCAAACAAGACCAAGAGTTTCTTTTTGAACTTTCTAAAAGACTTGGTTTTTATGATGAGTATACAAAAGGTATGTTGCTTCGCGATAACAAAAAATCATTTATATGGCCTGATGATGCAACTGATGAAATTGCAAGAATCATAAAAACAATCGGTTTAACTGGCTGGACAGCGAAGAGACTTAAAAATCATACTGACAACTGGCATATGTTTGATGAAGTAAGCCTCAGAGGTTTTGGTCCTATGAAAGGCGAATACTATGGGTTACCATGGCCTTGTTGGACAGAGACGCACTCAGGAAGCCCTATACTTTACAATGTAGATAGACCTGTAAAAGAAGGCGGTATGGGCTTTAGAAATAGATTTGGTGCTGAACACAACGGTGTGAGCCAAATGGCTGGCAAAGCTGTTAGTGTTAAAGATTCTAAAATAAAAGGTGGTCATCCAGAAATTACTGCTAAAAACATCGAATCTGTTCTTAGCATCAAGCTTACAACTGACGAAAAAGCAAAAATTGGTAAAAACTGGAAAGTTGATACTTCAAATATCATCGCTGAAAAATGTATGGAAGCAGGCGTTGCACCTTATGGAAATGCAAGAGCAAGATGTATTGTTTGGCAATGGAGCAAGTTTAACCATGCACTTCCAACTCACAGAGAACCTCTTAGAAGCATGCGTCATGACTTGATAGAAAAATATCCTAGTTTTAAAGATAGAAAAAAACAGTACCGTGTTGACACAAAATTTGAGAGTCTTCAAAAAGAAAAAAATTGGTCTAAAGAGTTTCCTGTTGGTTTAGTAACAGGTCGTTTAGTCAATATGTGTGGTGCAGGGATTGAAAATAGAGCATCAAAATACCTAGCAGCACTGACTCCAGATATGTTTGCAGAAGTGCATCCTGATTTAGGTCTTAAAAATGGAATTCGCAATGGAGATATGATGTGGGTTTATTCCCCAGATGGTACAAAAGCAAAAGTCAAAGCGAAGTTTACTTATCGAGTTAGTGACGATAGAATCTTTATGCCTTTCCATTTTGCAGGTGTATTTCAGGGAAATGATTTGAGAGATAAATATCCTGAGGGTACAGTGCCATATGCAACAGGTGAAAGTGCTTGTACAGTTACTAACTACGGTTATGACATCATCACTCAGATACCTGAAACTAAAGTTGGCTTATGCCGCATAGAAAAAGCGTAGGGGGTGAGAGATGAGTGAAATGTCAAGAATGAAATTTTATTGTGATGACGATAGATGTATAGAGTGTGACGGTTGTACTGTTGCTTGTGCAGAGGCTCATGAGCTTCCAACAGGTGTTAGCAGAAGAAAAGTTGTAACTCTTAATGAAGGTATTGAAGGAAAAGAATTTTCAACTTCAGTAGCTTGTATGCACTGTACAGATGCTCCATGTGAGCAAGTATGTCCAGTAGATTGTTTCTATATTCGTGAAGACGGGATCGTTCTTCATGATAAAGAGACTTGTATCGGTTGTGGATATTGTCTTTATGCTTGTCCTTTTGGAGCTCCACAATTTCCAAGAGATGGCGCATTTGGAACAAAAGGCGCAATGGATAAATGTACTATGTGTGCTGGTGGTCCAT
>DKEY01000051.1 GCA_002469305.1 Sulfurospirillum sp. UBA6810 | reverse complement strand
TCTTGTCATAATGGCATAGGTCTTGGCGGCACTATGCAGCCATTTGAAGTAGCTAAAAAATACAAATTTGCAAGCGTTGGTGACTTTGTTGGTGACAAAAATGGTATGGTTAAAACTCCAACGATAAGAAATATACAAGAGACAGCTCCATATTTTCACAATGGTACTATCTGGAGTCTTGAAGAAGCTGTAAAAGAGATGGGTAGTGTACAACTTGGTCTTGATATAAGTGATATTGATGCTGGCAAAATTGCTACATTTTTAAAATCACTCACAGGTACAAAGCCACAGGTTATCTATCCTGTACTTCCTCCAAGTGCAGCAGCAACTCCAAAACCTGATATGAACTAATCTTACTCTTCCCACTTCGGTGGGAAGCTCTCTTTTCATAAACTTTTGTTACAATACTAAAAAAGATAAAAGGTTTATGATGGAAATCGAAATCTCAACACCAGCTTTGCTTTTTCCAGCTGTTTCACTCTTGCTTTTAGCATATACAAATCGTTTTTTGACAACAGGACAGCTTATAAGACTACTGAGCACACAAGCAAAACAAACTCATAACAAAGAACTGACAAAACAGATAGACAACCTCAAACAAAGACTTGAACTTACAAAGTGGATGCAATTTTTTGGGGTAATGTCGATGCTACTTTGTACGATATCGATGTTTGGCTTGTTTTTAGAGTTTTTTGAGATAGGCAAAAAAGTATTTGGGCTTAGCCTTATCACGATGTGTGTATCTTTGATGATATCACTTTGGGAAGTTTACATCTCATCAAATGCACTCAACATGGAACTCAAGGATTTACACGAAAAATGCAATGATGTAAAGGCTTGATTTCTAACCTTTTACAAGGTTTTGTGCGACTGCAAGGGGTTTATAATGACAAGTAAAGATGATTATAGTGACTTTAGTCGAGCTTTAGAAACTGCTTTGAGAGAGCAAGTATTTGACCAAGAACTTGCTCTAAAAACACTTACAAAAACCCTACTACAAAAATATCTTCTTAAAAAAGATAGTCCATTTTGGGCACTTTTTACTTTTATCGGTCCACCAAACAGTGGAAAACACTATCTAGCACGAGTTTTATTGGAAGCGGATACAAACATAACCAAACTAAAAACTTTCAACATGTCTCAATACGAAAGCTTTTATAGCCCAAATGAACAGTTTAGCATCAAAAGTATAGAGCAAGAAGTACAAGAGTTTGTCCAAGAAAATCCAAACTCTATTTTGTTTTTTGAGGATATAGAAAAAGCCGACTTACAAGTGCAACTCTCTTTATACTCTCTTTTTACATGTAAGGAAAAAAAGCAGGCTGATTTTTCCAATGTCATTATCATCATGTCCACAACAAGGCTCTCTTCACTGCTTCAAAGACCAGATATCCACAAACTCTTAGAAGAGGACTATCTGCAAGCACATACTTTTATATTTGAAAGATTGTCACTTGAGAAAATCAGCATCAATACAGAAGAAGAGTATGCTTTTGAAAAAAAATTTCTCTCTTTTTTAAATGAACACACCCTGATAGTGTTCAATAAACTAAGCCTTGAAACACTCATCAAGATAGGCGCACGTGCTTTACATAAAACCTCCCAAGCTTTTACAAAACAAAGTAGCATAGAGATAGAGTACCAAGATATACAAACTTTTGTATCTTCTCTTACGCTCTCCCTTTCGCCTTATCTCAATCCAAAGCATATCCAACAAAAGCTTCCTGAAGTTCTTTTCAACCAAATCTATGAAATTTTAAATCAAGATAAAAACATCAAGCATATTACATGTAAGGCAGAAGATGCGAGCAAAGCATTTTTGGCAGAGATTTTTAGCGACCAAAATGCTTTTATAGAAAAGGTAAGAAAACAGCACCAAAGAGTCTATCTCAACTGGGATAGAAAAATCATTGAGGGTTATGCTACGTTGAGTATAAAAGATGCCTACTTTGCAGAAGAAAAGTTGAGTATCACTTCAGAAGAGGATATAAAAACATCAAATGTCACTTTCAAAGATATAGCAGGACATAAAAGAGTCAAAGAGGAGTTAAAGGAGATTATAAATCTTTTCAAAAAACCCTCTCGTGTCAAAAAGTTTGGGATGAGTTTACCAAAGGGGATGTTTTTATGTGGACCTGAGGGGGTTGGTAAAAAACTTCTTTCTCGTGCTTTTGCCCATGAGATGCATATGCCTTATATCGTTATCAACAATTCAGACCTTTTTAGTGAAACAAAAATCCGTAAAGCCTATGAAAAAGCATATGACTTTGCACCCGCTATCATCATCTTGGAAAACATAGACATCCAAGGCTTGATGGGAAGTATCATCTCAACGATGAATGTCACCCCTCTCATGGATATCTTAGACAATCTTTCCCAAAGCTTTGATGCACCTGTTTTTACTATCGCTACGCTAAATGATGTAAAAAACATACCCGAACAGTTGATGCTAACAGGGCGTATAGATATCCGCATAGAAGTGCCAAAACTCGACATAGAGGCTAGACGGTTTTTTATAAAAGATGTTTTAAAAAAGCCTCATCAAAAAAACATAGATATAGAGCGGATTATCAGGTACACCTCAGGGATGAATGGCAATGAACTCAAAAGGATATCTCAAGAGGCTGCTTTGTATGCCGCAAGAAAAGGCTTACAGGAGATAACAGAGGAGATTATACTTGAGCAGATAAATGTCATCAAATATGGAGCAAAACTAGAGAGTAAACAGATAAAAGATATAGAAATCTCCATGAAAAAGACGGCTTATCATGAAGCGGGTCACGCTGTACTCTCATCTATCCTCATGCCTCACATCAACATAGAACAAGTCACTGTTTCTCCACGAAGTGATGCTTTGGGTTTTGTCTCTTATAAACATGAAGACTACATAGATGCTGTCTCAAAAGAAAAGATTTTTTACAATATCTGCGTTTTGTTTGCTGGGAGAGTTGCCAAGATGGAAAAATTTGGTGAAGATGGCATGGAAACTGGAGCTATGAGTGATTTGGATGTTGCAACTATCCAAGCTTACTCGGCTATCGCTTTGTTTGGTATGGATGAGGAACTGGGCTATATCAACATAAGTGCTTTAGAGATGGAGTTTCAAAAAGAGATACTGAGTGAAAAGATTGAAGAGAGATTGCTTGTTTGGATAAAAAATGCCCAAATAGAAACACAAAAAAGAGTAAAAAAGTACTGGGGAGCGATAGAAGCTGTGGCAAAAGTACTGATAAAAAAAGAAGTTATAGAAGCCGATGAGTTAAAAGAGTTAATCAAAAACAATCTCTAAAGGATATTTATGTCAGATTTTACAATGCGTGGTTTATCACAAAAGCAGTTAAAATCCAACATAAAAAAGTATGGTCTCAATACACTCCCAAAAAAAAGTAAAAAAACACTTTTTGAGATATATATAGACCAACACAAAAATCCAGTCATATATATCTTATTGTTTGCTTCACTTCTCTCCTTTTTTATCAAAGAGTACAGCGATGGGCTTTTTATCCTTGTTGTACTTATCTTAAATGCTATCATCGGAACTACTCAGGAGTATAAAGCTGAGATAAAAGCTCAAAGCTTGGAAGAGTCATTTAAAACAACTGTCACGGTTATCAGAGATGCAAAACCCACCCTTATCTCTAGTGAAGAGTTAACTGTTGGGGATTTGGTCTTGCTAGAAAGTGGCACTAAAATCCCAGCGGATATAGTTTTAGATGCAAGCCAAGGGCTTTTAGTCGATGAGTCTTTACTCACAGGAGAGTCCATAGAGGTAAAAAAAGATGCAAAATCAACAAATAACAATGAAGTTTTTGCAGGTACTATCGTCACCAAAGGAAGAGGAAGTGGTGTAGTCAAAGAGATAGGACTTCAAAGTCAGATAGGAAAAATCGCAACGCTTTTGGCAGAAGCTTCAAAAGGGAAAGCCCCTCTTGAGATAAGGATAAAAAAGCTCTCAGCAATGATTGCAAATGCTATGTTTAGTGTGATAGGATTGCTCTTTATCATCGGTTACTTGAGAAATCTGGAGTTTTTTGAACTTCTCTTCTTTGCCATAGCACTGATGGTAGCAGCTATACCAGAGGGTTTGCCAGTGGCCATCACCATAGCACTCTCAAGCGCTAGTTTTGCTATGAGTAAACGTGGCGTTATCGTCCGAAAACTCTCTGCGATAGAATCACTTGGCTCTTGTACTCTTATAGCCAGCGACAAGACAGGAACGCTCACGAAAAATGAACTGAGTGTTGATAGATTTGTTCCTTTTAAAAAAAATACAAACAACCTAGATGACAAAACTCACATCATAAAGATAGGCTCTTTACTATGCAATGAAATGTCTTATGAAAAGAGTGAAAATGGACTGAAATTTATCGGAGACCAAGTAGATATCGCTTTGGCAAAACATGCTCTTAGTCCTGATGAAACTTATCTGCTCACCACAAAAGAGTATAAAAAAGTAGATGATATCCCCTATGAATCCATAAACAGATACTCAGCCGTCATGGTACATAAAGATGATGAACAATACGAGTTTATAAAAGGCTCACCAGAGACTATCTTGGAGTTTTGTAATGTAAATGCCCAAGAGAAAGTTGAAATTCTTCAAGAAGTTTACAACTTTGCAAGTGATGGATTTAGAAACATCGCCATCGCTTACAAAAAAGAGCTTATCAGTGATGCCACTTCCAAAACTATCACGCTTAGTGATTTTGAGTATCTTGGCTTTATGGCTATCATCGACCCTATCAGAGAAGAGTCTTATGAAGCTGTCAAAAAAGCACAAGAGGCTGGGATAGAAGTCGTGATGATAACAGGTGACCATCCAAATACCGCATTTTACATCGCAAAACTTTTGGGGATATGCCAAAGCCTTGAAGAGGTGATGGACTATGATGCTATCACTTCATGGAAAGAAAATGGCTCCAATCCACAAGTTCTCAAAGACATCAAAGTATATGCCAGAGTCAATCCTGAGCAAAAAAAAGATATCGTTTGTGCCTTACAAGAGTTGGGGCATTTTGTGGCAGTGACAGGCGATGGAGTCAATGATGCTCCAGCACTGAAACACTCAAACATAGGTATCGCTATGGGTAAAGGTGGTACTGATATAGCAAAATCTGCTGGTGATATCATCCTTACAGATGACAACTTCAACTCCATAGTCAATGGTATCGAGGAAGGAAGACGAGCCTATGACAATATCCGAAAAGTTATCTCTTTGCTCATCACAACTGGTTTTGCAGAGATAGTTCTCATCGTGCTTGTTTTTCTCACAAATCTCCCTCTTCCTTTGCTTCCAGTACAGCTTTTATGGCTCAACCTAGCCTCAAATGGCTTGCAAGATGTTATATTGGCTTTGGAAGAGAGTGAAAAAGACATCCTCAAACGCAAACCTAGAAGCCCTAGTGAGAGGATATTTAACCCTATCATGATAAGAAGAGTTTTGATTGGTGGTTTCTATATGGCTATGAGTGCTTTTGTTATCTTTTATCTTTTATTACAGAGTGGTTATAGTGAGTTTAGTGCGAGAAACATCACTCTGCTACTTATGGTTTTATTTGAAAATGTCCATGTCTTTAACGCTAGGACGGAGATAAACTATCTTCATAAGATAGAGTATAAAAACAGCTATTTTCTTATCCTCTGGGTTATCTTTACCCAGCTTTTACATATAGCGTGTATGTACATACCTTTTACTCAAAATCTACTTTCCTTGGAGCCTGTAAGTTTTTCTATGTGGCTATCACTTGCTACTGTTGCTCTTGGTTTGGTTTTAGTGATGGAAGGTGAAAAATACTTAAGAAAAAAAGGTGAAAAAATCCCCTCTTTTTCTTAAGTTTATAAACTAGCGTTGTACTTTTACTTCTCTTCTTCTTTTATGTAAGATAAACTCTGTGTAGCCATTTGGCTGATTTCTTCCCTCAAAAACCAAATCACAAGCAGCCGCAAAAGCGATACTTTTTTCAAAATCAGGTGCCATATTTTTATAGTTTATATCTCTTGCATTTTGCTTATCAACCACAACTGCCATCTTTTTAAAAGTTTCCATCACCTCATCTTTACTGACAACTCCATGATGCAACCAGTTTGCCAAGTGTTGTGAAGAGATACGAAGTGTCGCCCTATCTTCCATGAGTTCTACATCATTGATATCAGGTACTTTTGAACACCCTATACCCTGATCAACCCAGCGAACAACATAGCCCAAGATACTTTGGATGTTGTTTTCTATCTCTTTTGTTATCTCTTCATGGCTGAGTTCTCTTTTTAAAAGTGGTGGCGTAAGGATATCATCTAACTTTGCCATCTGCCTTTGTGCTATCTCTTTTTGTAAAGCAAGTACATCTGCTTTGTGATAATGCAGTGCATGTATAGTCGCTGCTGTTGGAGAAGGTACCCAAGCTGTGTTTGCTCCTGAGAGTGGATGAGCGAGTTTTGTTTTATACATCGCATCCATCAAATCAGGCATCGTCCACATCCCTTTGCCTACTTGTGCAACTCCACTAAATCCTACATGTAAGCCTACATCTACATTTTGATTTTCATAGCCTTTTAGCCAAGGCTCTTGTTTTATCTCCTCTTTTGGAAGCACGGCTCCTAACTCCATGAGGGAGTGTATCTCATCGCCTGTTCTATCTAAAAAGCCTGTGTTGATGAAGAAAACTCTGTTTTTAGCAACTTTTATACACTCTTGTAGATTTGCTGTGGTTCTTCTCTCCTCATCCATAATCCCCATCTTGACAGTATATAAAGGAAGATTTAGACTCTCTTCTATATGCGTAAACATTTCACACATCAAAGCTATCTCATCACGCCCATGACACTTTGGCTTGACTATATAGATACTCCCTTGCGTAGAGTTTCTAAGTCCTTTTGTTTTTTTCACATCATGGCTTGCGCAAAGCGTAGTTACATACGCATCTAAAAAACCCTCTGGTATCTCTTTGCCATCTTGTTTTATGGCATCACTATACATATGCATACCGACATTTCTTATAAGAAGCAGCACTCTTCCCTTCAGGCTCACTGTATCACCACTTGGACTTAAAAACACTCTGTCACTATTGAGCTTTCGGTGGATAGTTTTGCCTTTACTCTCAAAGGTGCTCTCCAAATCCCCTCGCATCAAGCCAAGCCAGTTACGGTATATATTGACTTTATCTTGTGCGTCCACACAAGCTACGGAGTCTTCACAATCAGCTATCGCACTAAGGGCTGCTTCTATCACAACATCTTTTACACCCATAGTGTTTTTAGAGCCTATAAAGTCCTCTCTATCGAGTTTTATCTCTACATGTAAGCCGTTGTGTTTGAGTAAGATACTCGCTAAAGTATCCTCTACTTTTGTATAACCCACAAAAGCACTCTCATCTTTTAGTCCTACTTGCTCCCCGCTATCAAGAGTAAAAAGGAGTCTTCCTTGCGTAAACTCGCTTTTGACTACATAGCTAAAACTCCCCTTGCAAAGAGGTGCTATCTCATCTAAAAACTCAAAAGCAAAAGCAAAAACTTTTTCCCCTCTTATGGGATTGTATTTGTCTGTTTTTTCATAGGGGATACGCTCAGTTATCATGTCTGTTCCATACAAGGCATCAAACAAACTTCCCCATCTTGCATTGGCTGCGTTGAGAACATATCTGGCATTGTCTGCTGGGACGACGAGCTGTGCGCCTGGAGTTGTCGCTATCTCTGGGTCAACACCTAAAGTTTCTATCTTGAACTCTTGTGTCTTTGGTACGAGATAATTGATAGATTTTAAAAACTCTTGGTGTTCTTCTTGGCTAAATCCTTTCTCTTTTTTATCAAGATACCAACTGTCAAGTTTGGCTTGAAACGCATCTCTTTGCTTTAAAAAAGAGAGATTTTTATCTCCAAGATTTAAAAGTAACTTTTCAAATCCATCCCAAAAATCTTGTAGTTCTACCCCCGAATCCACAAGGGCTTCGTCTTTGATAAACGCATAAAGTTCGCTGTCTATCTCTAAGCTTTTGTGTTTCACAACTTCTCTCATATCACAACTCCTTTTTTCTATATAAAATAAGGCTAGCAAAAAGGTATGATAAATATCTGTCGTTTGTGAATTTTTTTTAGGAAGTAGTGTAGAGTGTTCTCATTTTACCCACTCTACATGTAAGGTTTTAGTATAGTTCTGAAGCGCTTTCGTCTTTGTTGATTTTTAAGCCTTTTGTGGAGTAAATCTCAAGCTCAAATCCCACACAACCCTCTGCGGCTGCTTCGTCTATGTGGCGCATGAGTTCTTCAAACTTGATATCTTTCAACTCTTCACCCTCTTTTGCAAATCTACACTCAATCCTCCAGTAGTCAACTCCCTCTAAAAGTGGCTTTCTCTTTTCTCTTTTGATATACTTTCTTATCTCATGTTTGATAGCTTCTAAAAGTCTATCTGGATTTTTGTTCTCTACTTGTAATTGAAATCTTTTTTTCACGCTTATCCTTTTATCTTTGTCTCTATACTCTCATCCCAAAGCACATAAGCACGAGTGCCATTTGACTTTGTAACTCCCCCTGCTTCTTTGCCTTTTGGGGTTAGATGATAGTCTTTGTTTTTCTTCTCCAAGTATCCCATCTCTACAAACTTTTTGTTCAGTTCATTTGTCTTTATCTCTAACTTTTGTGCTAGTTTTGAGGTAGTGAGCATTGAAGCTTCTTTTTGTTTTTTAAGACTTGTTGTCTTTTCTTTTTCCATGGTCTGCCTTTTGTTTTATAAAGCGATTATACCTCAATTTGAGGCAGAAATTTTATAATCGTATCGTAAGGAGATATTTACCATAAAACAGTAAAATACTCAAAACAACAGGGGCAGGGAAGTGCAAAAGAATTTGATAACAAAAAACATAGAACTTAACACTGGTGATATAGAAGAAAAAAGAGCCCAGATACGAGAGTATTTTTTAAAAACTTATGAACTTTTTGAAAAACAGTTTGAGATATTTGCTGATGATAGTGTCTTTTACGAAAGACCTGAA
>DKEY01000082.1 GCA_002469305.1 Sulfurospirillum sp. UBA6810 | reverse complement strand
CATGTAAAAGTGTAGAGTTGATTGGCTCTTTTTGGTAATCTTGTACAATTACTTTATACTCTGTACCACCAACTTTAACTGGAAACGCTAAAGATGTTTTGTTCTTAACTGCTCTTACGAAATCGTTTGTTTTAAACGCAGCATTGATGTTTTCAACGCCTTTTCCGTAAATGTTAGCAATTAGATACCCATCTCTTCTCAAAGCCTTAGTAGTCTTTTTATCGATACTCTCTCTAATAATGCCTTCTAACATTTTCGTCCTTTATGAAAAATAAGGGGCTAAGTATAGTAAAACTTAGCTAAAAATAAGTTTAATTTAATATGTGAGTATAGCCAGTTTCTGGTTCGATAGCGATAGTAATTTTATCAGTAGCTACTGCTGTGGTACAAGGAGATGTCAAACACAATTCAATATGACAAGTTGTTTTGAGAATTTTAAAATTTAACTCATCTTTATAGCTAGATGTTTGTGCATGTAAATTTCCATACATAGGTCTTCCTATATAGTCAAATGAAATTCTTTGTCTTGTTGTAGCAATTGCACACCCATCAATAAAGTCCACATCAGCAATGCCATATTTATTTCCTAAATTTAGCTCTGGTGTTGCCAAAGGACTATTTGCATCAATATTACCGGCACTATAGCCTCCAGATAGGTACTTATTATCATCTAAAGGATTTACAGCATGCTCAGAAACATCTGGTGTCCCTGTGTAATTTGGAGAATCTGAAAATATCATATACGACCAGCTATCACCACTACCAGCAGTATTTGCTAAAAATAGTTGCCATCTTGACTTATACCAAAATTCGGCATTTGCATTTTTTTCTGCGACTACTGTATATTGTGATAAATTAGGATTTGGAATGTACTTATCGTCCATCATCGCTAAATGTTGCGTATATCTTATGTGGCTTACAAGTTGGTCAGCAGCTTCACGTAGATTGTCTTTATCAAAATTTGGTAGCATTAAAACTGAAATAATACCAACAATAATAATAACAAAAACAAGCTCTAGCATCGTGAAGGCACGTTTCATAATAAACCTTTTTTTGATTAGATTTAAATTATATCAGATTATCTATAAAGATAAAACTTCTGAACTAATTTTCCAAAATAGATTATATCAATAGTTTTTAAATCCTTCTTGTCTCTACTACTCAAAGCTAGTTCATATAATCCACCACTATAAATGCCATAAAACTTAAGTCGCAATTGTAATCTGCTGTCATTGGCATTGATATTATATATCCCCTCTTTTTTAAGGTTTTGTGCCAACTCTTTTGCTATATGATAATCATATGCAAAATGTTTTGTAGGATTTGAGAGCACATGATATAACTCTTTGTTAAAAACACTTACCATATAGTTTCCTACTAAAAATAAAAAAACGATAGCAAATGCTGTATTATGGTATTTTCTGTGTCTTGGCAATCTGACACGATAACTGTTAAAAAAGATTTTTACCATCAGAGGAATTGCTATAACAACAAAAGGCGCAAACTCTTCCATCTGTACTTTTTGTCTAAAGGATAAAAGAAGTGATAGCAAAAGAGCACTAAAAGAGATATACCAGAGTAAATTTTTTTCTTCTTTTATCAAAATTCTATAAAGGGCATATATAAAATATAAAAACAATAAAGGGGAAAAAATAGCAGCATATACTCCTAGAGCATCAAGAAAGTATCCTCTTGGTTTTCCGCCAGTATCAAAACCATAGATATACATAGAAGCTGAAAATAGAATAAGGCTCAGAATAATGAGAAAATTATCTTTTTTACTAATTGCAAAGAAAAATAACCCAAAATATAAAATCACAAATGAGTTATCAATGAATAGCATTAAAAAAAGAACTAGATAAGCTTGCTTTTTAAGTTCGTACATGTAAAGAAAAATAAAAAACAGTGTAAGACAGATAACAACTCCTGCACTGTTGACCAATATAGCTGCGCTATTGACCCCAGGAAGAAGGGCATATATACCTACACTTATAACTCTATCTAGCTTATTTTTTAAAAAAAGCTTTCCTATCTTATACATGCAAAGCATAGATAAAACGTGCATAACGATAAAAGGCATGCGAAGTGCAAAATCATTTTGACCAAAGACAGAAGTAGAGTAGTTGACTAGTGTGTGAATTAAACCCTCTGAGTAAAAAAACAGTTCTGCTTCTTCATAGCGAATAGATAAATCCCCAACGCTATAAAGTAAAAAAAATACATTTACAAGAATTACAAAAAAAATAAGAGTAGTTTCTTTCATAACTTTAAAAAATTATCCAATATTTCATAACCATGCTCGCTTAGTATAGACTCTGGATGGAACTGTACTCCATAAACTTTTTTATCTTTTATCTCCAAAGACATAATTTCGTTATCATCCATACTGTGAGATGTAACTACTATATCTTCTGGGATATTTTTATTTTCAACGACTAAAGAGTGGTATCTAGTCATGGTAAACTCTTTTGGCAAGCCACTAAATAAACAAGTGTCATTTCCATTTTGTTGAATTTTTGATGTTTTTCCATGCATCATATTCTTTGCTCTTACTACATTCGCACCAAAAACTTGTGCTATGGCTTGATGCCCTAAGCATATACCCAAAATTGGTAATTTATCTTGAAAGTATTTTATAACTTCTAGACTTACCCCTGCTTCATTTGGTGTTGCAGGACCTGGAGAGATAATAATCTTTTGTGGATTTAACTTTTCAATTTCATATACGCTTAGTTCATCATTACGAATAACTTTTAAATCAGCTCCCAATTCCAAACAGTACTGAACTATGTTATATGTAAAACTATCATAGTTATCTATCATTATAATCATCCTATATTTGTCCCTCATTAACCCCTAAAACAAGGGCTTTTCAAATTTTATAAATTTTTTCAAATAGTAGATTTC
>DKEY01000127.1 GCA_002469305.1 Sulfurospirillum sp. UBA6810 | reverse complement strand
TTCTTCCTATCGGACTTTGGTCAAGGTAGATAACTTTATCAAGCAGCTCCAATCCCTCACATTCAACTCCAGCTATCTTTTTAACTTTTTTAGCACGATTTAAAAGCTCTTTTGCAACAGGAAGAAGAGTTTGAAGTATCAAAGAGCTTTTTCCACTCCCACTCACACCTGTTATAGCAACTAAATTACGCAAAGGGATACGAACTGACAAATCTACAATATTATTTACATTGACATCTTTTATCTCGAGCCAATCAACTTGAGGCCTATCATATCTATAATCAACTTTTTTTGCACCACTTAGATACTGTGCTGTTAGAGTATTGCTCTTGTTTAACTCTTCTAGTGTTCCAGCAAAGACTATCTCTCCTCCAAACTTTCCAGCATTTGGTCCAATATCTACGATAAAATCACTTGCTTGTATAGTCTCTTTATCGTGTTCAACAACGATAACAGTATTGCCTTTTTTTTGTAGATTTCTGAGAGTTCTTATAAGTTTAAGGGTATCTCTCTCATGCAAACCGATACTTGGTTCATCCAAAACGTACATAACTCCAGTTAATCCACTCCCTATTTGTGAAGCTATCCTAATTCTCTGCGCTTCTCCACCACTGATAGTCCTTGCATCTCGCCCTAGTGTTATATAACCAAGTCCAACATCATAAAGGAAAAAGAGTCGCTCTTTTATCTCTTTTAAAACAGAGCTTGCTATAAGTTTTCGCTGCGCACTCATATACTCAAAGTTATTTTCATCTTTAAAAAACTCTAGTGATTTATCTATAGGCATATCAAGTATAGCCCCTATGTTTTTACTTGCAACTTCTACGCCTAAACTCTCTTGTTTGAGTCTATGTCCTTTACACTTGTCACAAACTTTCTCACTCATATACTCACCCAAATCTTTTTCATCTTTGAGCATATCATAGGCGATTTTTATAACACCTTCCCATTTTCTTGAGAGTTTATGTCGTTTCCATGTGAAATTAGCCTCTTCAACCCCACCATGCAGTACAGCTTTTCTCTCATGCTCCTCTAACTCTTCAAAAGGTACTGTTGTATCTATACCAGCAGCTTCACAAAAGGCATTTAAAAGTTTTGCATAGTAACCTTTGTTAAAGCCATAAAAAAGCTTTATCGCCCCTTTATCTATACTTTGGTGTTCATCAATTATCTTTTTTAAATCAAGGCTATAACGGATACCAAGACCATCACAGATAGGGCAAGCTCCTTTGGGAGAGTTAAAAGAGAAAGAGAGAGGCTCAAGTGGCTCAAAACTAATCTTACAATCAAAACATGCCAAGTGTTCACTATAGTGTATGTGTGCACTATCACAACCAACTTCTTCGTGGTTGAGTATGTCTAACTCTACTTCTCCATAGCTCTCACCAAGCGCTTTTTCTATATCGCTTGCAATTCTTTCTTTGTTATCTTCTTTGATAACAACTCTATCAATAACAACCTTTATGGTATGCTTCTTTGTTTTACTTAATTCTACTTCTTCATCAAGACGAACCATAACACCATCTATCATCGCTCTGACATAACCTTTGTGACGCAAAGACTCTATCATATCAGCAAAAGAGCCTTTTTTCTCTCTCACTAAAGGAGCAAGGATAACCAGTTTTGTTTCATTTGGGAGTTTTAAAACTTGTTCGATGATATCTGCACTTGACATTTGAGAGATTGGTTTTCCACACTGATGACAATGTTGCTTTCCAACACGAGCAAAAAGAAGTCTAAGATAATCATATATCTCTGTAATCGTTCCCACGGTTGAACGAGGATTTTTGCTTGTTGTCTTTTGGTCAATCGCGATGGCAGGAGTTAATCCTTCTATACGTTCAACGTCTGGCTTTCCAACTCTGTCTAAAAATTGTCTAGCGTATGAGGAGAGTGATTCTATGTATCTTCTTTGTCCTTCTGCATATAAGGTATCAAATGCCAAAGTACTTTTTCCACTTCCACTAAGCCCTGTAAAAACTACTAATTTGTTTTTTGGAATTTCTAAATTTATATTTTTTAAGTTATTTTCATTGGCTCCAAAAATTTTGATACTACTCACAACATTCCTTTAAAAAATAATTTATTTAGTGTCATTAAAAAGATAACAACATACAAGGTCAAGATAAATTTTTTGTGCGCTTTTTTATTGGCACTATGTGCAGCTTTTATTCCAAAAAACACCCCAAGCAATGAACTGATACCTACTATGGCACCTTCTGTATAGTGTATATAACCATACTGTGAAAGGCTTATAAATCCAGAAACTGAAGAGAATACTATAAAAAAGAGTGACATAGAAACAGCTTTTTTCAAATCAAAATGCAAAAAGCCAACAAGAATTGGTGTTAAGAAAAGTCCACCACCGATGCCTATACTGATAGCAATTAAACCTACAAACAAACCTACAAAAAACAACACTACATTTGAGCTATTTTCTTCTTTTTCGCTTGAAACTGGAGATATAAAAAACTTGGCTATTGCAAGACCAACAGATATAAGAAAAACTATATTTAGGACAATGGAAGGGAAAAAATTAACCACAAGTCCACTTCCTTGTGCTCCAACAAAACCACCTAAACCTAAGAAAAAACCTTCTTTAAGTATCAAAGTACCTTTTCTAAAATTTAGATAAGAACCAAAGATAGAACTAAAGACCATCTGCATTACTGAAATTCCTATGGCATATTTGATTTCAAAATGCAAATACATCAAAGCAGGAACTAAAACTGTTCCGCCTCCTATCCCAAAAAATGCGGATATAAATCCTATTACTAATCCAAAAAGTGATAACTCTATAAACAAAACAAACTCCTAATATCACAACTAAATCTGCTATTTTATCCTAAAGTTTCTGTTTAGGCTTTAAATATTGCATATAGTTATAGCTCTTTAATTAATAATTTAAAGAATTTAACATATAATGATAAAAACTTAACTTTGGTAACTAATGGAAAAATCTATGAAAAATGCCGTTGATGATGCAGTAAAAGGTTTTTGCTCAAATATTATTGGACTAAGTGTACAAGAAGGAAAATATGTTGGTAATCAACTTTATGGTGCGGCAATAGCTCTTTATCAAAATGGTATTGAAAATCAATGGTATCTGTTTTTTAAAAAACCTACATTAAATGAATTTTCAAAGGCACTTTTGTTTGAAGAGAATTTAAATGAAGATGATTTGGATGATTTAGTAAAAGAAGTTGCCAACATGATAATAGGCTCTGCAAAAGTCTCTTTAGAAAGTGCTAACCGAAATCATGACTATAAGATTGGAGTGCCTGATTTTTTAGGTCATGTACAAAATCCTTCTACGCTAAAGTTGGAAGAGATTTTGCTTTATAAAATCAAGAACCGTACGTTTATGCTTGGAAGAAGGATTGAAAATTGACAAATGATGACAAAGAGTATATAGAGAGTAAACTTCTCTCAGGCTATGAAAATCTTATGGATATAAGTGTGGATTTTATCTCCGAGCTTGGAACAACAAATCTTACACTCAAAGAATTACTTAGACTTGATAAAGGCTCTGTTATCGACTTAGAAAAACCTGCTGGTGAAAGTGTTGAACTTTATATCAATAACAAAATATTTGGTAAGGGAGAAGTTATGGTATATGAAAAAAATCTTGCTATCCGTATCAATGAAATTTTAGACTCAAAAACTGTTATCCAATACTTCAAAAGAGAAAATTAATGAAATATTTATCTTTGTTTTTTTTACTTATTTCATATCTAAATGCTTCGAATTTGCTCACTTACAATATCTATGAGAGAAGTGATAGAATTGACTTGATGCTTTCATTTGATGCTCCTTATGAGGGAAGGATTTTTCAAAAAAGAGGTGAAAATATAACTATCCTCACTTTAAATGACCTCTCCTATGATAAACTCATAGAAAAAAACATCAACTCAAATATCATGCAAGCAATCAGTATCGAACCAAATAAAGATAGTGTAGTAATAACAATAAAAAGCGATAAAAATGTCGCAGTCATTGCTTCAAAAACTGTCGATGGATTTGGTCTTAGAGTTAGAGCAAAACCTATCACTATAAAAGAAGCTCAAACTCCTCTCAATAACACTCAAAGTACACAACAAGAAGAGGCTCAAAACTCATTAAATGCTGTTTTAGGACAAGATACAAATGAGATCATAGATGCTAGATACCTCAGTGTAGTTGGTGTACTTTTTGTTATGCTGCTTTTTATGTTATGGGTAAAAAGAAAGCTCAATACGCAAACTTCAAAAATTCAAAACAATAAAAGTTCGTGGCTATTCAATAAAACACAAAAAAACGCTCTCTCTCAAGAGGTAATTGTCCTCCATAAAAAAGCGATAGACCAACAAAACAGTGTTGTTTTACTAGAATTTGATGGAAAGAAATACCTTGTAATGACAGGAAATTCCAATCTTTTATTGGAAAAATTTTCTACTGATGAGATAAAAAATGACAATGACTTTGAAAAAGCATTTGAAGAAAATAGAAAAAAACTAGATGACTATCTAAGATTGCAAGACAATGGCATGGACAAATATAAATCAAAAGCGTCTGGAGATTTTTATCCTAATTTAGAGAATTACTAATTGGATATTTTTTTATCCATTATTGCTGTATATATCTTTATCCTCTTAGGGTTTTTGGCAAAAAAAATGCTCAAAGAGGATATCCAAGAGAAATCTCTTGTCGTACTTACTATCTACTTTTTGCAGCCTATGCTTACTTTTTGGGGTTTAAGCACAAAAAAGATTGATACTGCAATGCTGCAATCTCCACTTTACTTTGTTATGATAATCTTTATCTGCACTGTTTGTAGCTTTTTGATTGCTTCTACTTTTTTTAAAGATAAAAAAGAACGCTCTATCATCACAGTATCAAGTGTCATAAGCAATACAGGAAACCTAGGAATCCCTCTTGGCATCGCTCTTTTTGGTGAAGCTTCTATCATCTATACAACGCTTATCAATGTAGCTAATATCTTTATAAGTTACACTATCGGTGTTTATTTTTACTCAAGAGGTTCATTTAGTTTTAGGGACTCTATAAAAAACATAGTAAAACTTCCTCTGATATGGTTTGCCCTACTAGCACTCATTTTTAACTTTAACGATATAACAATGCACAAATCTATCCTTTACTCTTTACAGATGGGTGCATATGCTGGCATGGTCTTGCAGCTCATTATTTTTGGGATGTATCTTTATAGTATTAAACTTAAAGAGTTAAACAAAAAATTGCTTTTACATGTAAGCCTTATAAAGTTTATCCTTATCCCCATTATCTCTTTTATTGTGCTCAGTTCTCTTGAGTTAGATAGGTACATGATGCAAATCATACTGCTCGAACTCCTTGTTCCTTTAGCAGTAACCAATATAAATCTCTCTTCACTCTATAACTGTAAGCCTATTGATGTTACAAGCCTAGTCTTTTTTACATCTTTGTTTTTCATACCTTATATAGTTTTAATTTCACTCCTTTTAGAACACATCAAATAATGCTATAATTCGCGAAAAACAAGGAGAGCACATAAACGAAAAACCTATAAGACTCAAATACGTAAGAGCTATGGAAAAATTTATAAACAGCAATGTAGCGTATCTTAGAGATGAGAGTTTTGACTTTACTATCTTTAAAAAAAGAGTTGCAAAAACCTATGAAGTTCTACGAAAGATAGAGTCAATTCGGCTTGATTCTGCTTATCCAAATGCTCTTGAGAGATATGCAAATGAAATCATCAACACACTCAATTATGAAGAAATATTTAATCCAGAGGAATTGCGTGAACAACTTTTAAAACAAGCAAATTTATTGCAAAAAGAGAAAAATAAAACAAGATATAAAAAGACAAAGCACAAATCATCTAGCTTTAATGATGGATACTAAAAAACTTCTCCAATTCTGTTCGCATAAGAGTGACATCTGTTATAGTATTGATATGATTTCTAAAAGCTGAAGCCTCCGCATAACCTTTTGAGTATGTATGCAAATGTTTTCTAAACATACTTACACCATGTTCTCCATAAAACTCTATCATACTATCGTAATGCTCTAAGATAATCTCTTGCTTTTTAGCCAAGTCAATATCTTGCATATTGTGTTTTAATTGATAAAATATCCATGGATTTCCGATAGCTCCACGCCCTATCATCAAAGAGTTACATCCTGTTATCTGCTTTACTTCACAAGCTTTTTCATAGCTTGTTATATCTCCATTTGCAAAAACAGGTATCTTCACACTTTCTCGTGCTCTTTTTATAGCATCATAATCAACAGGTGCTTTATATGCACCAGCTCGAGTGCGTCCATGAATACTCATAAAATCAACACCTGCACTCTGCACAGCTAGAGCAATCTGCTCTGGAATTTTTTCTACAAAACCCAGTCTTACTTTTGCACTTGTATATTGTTTGTTGGAGTGTTTTTTGATAGTTTCTAAAATCTTTACAAGATGAGGCAAATCAAGTAAAAGAGAAGAACCAGAGTTTTGAGAAACGACTTTTGGAACAGGGCAGCCACAATTTAAATCAATACCATCAATGCCTTCTATATCATTGATAATCTCTACTGCATCTTTGATAGCATTTAAATCAGAACCGGCAATCTGCACGATATAAGGAGTTTCAAGTGGCGATTTCTCAAGCATTTTAAATGTTTTTTTTGAGTTATGTTGCAGTGCATTTGCACTAATCATCTCTGAAAAAGTAATATCTGCACCAAATTTTTTTACTACATTTCTAAATGGAAGGTCAGTATATCCAGCAAGTGGTGCCAAGGCTAGTAAGCCTTGGCTAAAATCTATCAACTCTTTTTTCATTTATGCCATTTATTGAAACGTAAAAATATACCACTATCTACATTTTTACCATGGTCTCTTAAAAAGAGAAGCGTTTTAAATTGAGCATATTCATCTTCTTCAGAATTATCTAAAATATCTCTAATCTTATCTATCATCTGCAATTCATAGAGTACATAAAGATATGCGTCTGAAGCTTGTGCATGTTGTTCTGGAGAGTTATATAATTTTTCAAACAATGCCATCCATGCATCTGGATTGAGCTTAATTTTGATTTCATATGCAAGTTCTAGATAATCTTCTCTTGTAGCTTTAAATTGCAACAATAACTCTTCTATGGCACTAAGAGGCATATCAAACTTGTCTTCTTCATCCAAGTATCTTTCCATCATAATTCTAAAAGTCTCTTTTGTTGGAGTGAACCCTAGTTTTTTAATCTCATCAAAACTTGCATATCCTAAAAACTTCAGATATGCACTACGACAAAGTTCACTACATTCATCTGTACACTCTTTGAGAATTGTTGCTGCAAATTTTGGATCAGCTTCTAGTTTGTTGAGTGAGTTTTTTACTCTCAAATCATTTTTCAGTGAGAGTTTATATTTTTTTATCTCTGTTACTTTTCCCTCATTGATCTCTTTTACAACATTTACTAAAGAGTCTATCTCTTCATCTTCAAGGGTAACATCATGTGGTACTTCTTTATAAGTAACTGTTTTAAGTGTTTTACCGATAAATTTAAACCAATCAGTTTTATAACTAAGTTCTAAATCTTCACCTAAAACTTTTCTTCCAAATGCACTCTTGTAAGAGTCAAAATCTTTTTTGAGTGCTCTTTGATAGAGATAATCTTTAAAACTATAAAACATCATATGGAAAAAAGACGCTATAAATAAAACAAATGCAGGCAATACTATCCATACAGCTATCGGTAGATTGATTGATAGAGTATAGATTTCAAGGCTATATGTTTCCCCACTCAAACTATATGCATATATACCAATACCTAATAAATAAATAACTGTTAAAATAATATAACGTTTTATCCCCATAATGAACCCTTTAATTTTTATTTGCTGATTTTTCTATAATCTCTCTACATACAATACAATATCTTGCATGAGGTTTTACTTTAAGTCTTTGAAAACTTATATCTTCTTCACACATTTCACATAGACCGTAACCACCATTTTGCATTTTGCTCAGTGCATAGTCAATCTCACCAAGTTCTCTTGATTGTTGTGCACTTATAGCTTGTTCTATCATTCTGTCTGTACTTACAGAAGCGTGATCTGCTTCATCGCCAACCTCATCATCTTTAAGTGATTCTATCTCTCTCATTGCATCATCAATATTTTTTCTAATTTGTACTTTTCTCTCAAGTAACATATCTTTAAAAAATTTTAAATCACTATCTCTCATATACGTTTCCCTTTAAAACAGTTTTTTATTCGACCTTATTTATGATAAGGATGATTATTTCGTATGCATAGCCCTCGATAAATTTGTTCATATAAAACCAACTTAGCGATTTTATGAGCGTATGTCAATTTACTTAAACTTATAACTTTTTGAGTCTTTCCTAAAAACTCTTCGTTAAAGCCATAAGCACCACCAATGAAAAAGTTTATATTAACTTCATTATCAAAAATTTTGCTAAACTCAAAACTATCGCACTCTCTACCCTCTACATCTAAGGCTATATTATAACCCTTTAGATGCGGTTCATAAGCTCTTAGATAAGACTCCCTAGCCTCTTTCTCGCCAATAGTTTGCGCTTGAGCAATCTGTTTATTGAAAAGCGTTATATCCTCTAAAGAACTAAAACGAGAAATCATCTTTTTATACTCTTCGTTTATAGTATCTATCGACTTATTACTACTTTTTTCAATACTAAAGATTTTAATGTTCATACAGGTCACTTCCTACGACTGCGTATGTAACATTTTCTATCTCATCATCAACTCTTACACCGCCAATTGCCCCAACTGGCTTGATAGAAAGTCTTGCTAGTTCACTTAGGCTCTCTTTCAAAACAGTTGCATCTTCTTTTGTTTGAGTACTTCTATACGCTCCCAAACCTATATAATCCACATCTAAACTATTTGCTTCCAAAATTTCTTCTTTATTGTGAGTAGAAATCCCTAGCACTTTTTTTTGGATTTTTTCTCTTATCTTAGCAACGGCAACTTCTTTACATGTAGAAAACTTTTTCAAATCATTTTGCCCTACATGTAAGCCATCACAATAACAAACCAAATCTATCTCATCATTTACCAAAAGTGGAATTTCACATAAAGATTTTATCTTTTGTAAATTTTCAATCTTTCTTTTAAATTCTCCTTTTTTATCTCTGTATTGAATTATTTCTACATGTAAGCTTTTACATGTAGAAATAAATCGCTCTATACTCCACTCTTTTTGAACCAATGTTTCATAATCTAGTAAAGCATAGAGTTTCATCAATCTTTTAACTTTAACTCAAAATCATCTTTTTTGTAGTTTTTACCAAAAAAAATCAACATATCAGAGATAGTCTTTTTCATATCTCCTCTTTGCACTATCATATCTATCAATCCATGTTCGAGTAAAAACTCTGCTCTTTGAAATCCCTCAGGAAGTTCAGCACCGATAGTTTGTTTGATAACTCTTTGTCCTGCAAAGCCTATCAGTGAACCTGGTTCTGTTATGATAACATCTCCAAGCCAAGCAAATGACGCACTCACACCACCCATAGTAGGATCTGTCAAAACTGATATATAAGGAAGTCCTGCTTTAGAGAGCTTTGTAAGGGCTGCTGATGTTTTTGACATTTGAAGAAGTGAAAAAGTACTCTCTTGCATCCTAGCACCACCACTAGCACTTACGATAACAATACCTTCTTTATTTGCTATTGCTCTGTTTATAGCTCTTACTATCTTTTCACCCTCAACTGAACCTAAACTCCCACCCATAAAACCAAAATCAAAAACAACAAGCTGTGTTTTTATACCATTGATACTACAACTTCCACTGATAACAGAAGATGTTCTTCCTGTTTTTGCTTCTGCTTCACTGATACGTTTTTTATATGATTTTTTATCTACAAATTTTAGTGGATCTACTGGTGCTAAGTTACTGTCATACTCAACAAAACTGTTTTCATCGCATAAAAGTTCGATTCTTTTTTCAGCCGTTATCCTCATGTGAAAGCCACACTTTGGACAGACATTGTATTGGTTTTCTATCTCTTTAAAATACATTAAAGACTGGCATTTTGAACACTTAACCCAATGACTTGGAGCTTCGCTAGGAGAAGATTGTTGTTTTCTGATTTTGTTAAATATTTCTCCAAATCTCATAATATTTTCTCCCTAATAATTAAATAAATTTGGATATTTTATCAAAAATTTCCTTATCTTTGCTTACAAGAAGAAAATCTTCTCTTTCAATCTTGTATAAATCATCACACATATACAGCCCAGCAGCTATATCATATATCCTCATTTTCCCTTCATATAAAACAAATTTTACATCATGCGCATATGCTAAAGAGAGTGCAAAAGCTCCTGGACTACGATACTTTACCTTGTTCTCTCTGAGTTTATGCACTAAGGAGTTTGAGTGATATGAACGCTCAAATATACCTAGTTTTGCATGGGGGTTATTTATAACTTTTTCAAATACTAAATTATCCAATTTTGCTCTAGTAAAATTTCTATTTTCTTTTAAAAAAATATCACCATTTGAAAGATTTACGATGATAGCACCTAGTGTTTTATCATCTTTTTTTATCGCTACTGAAGTTCCAAAATAAGGAAGTTGAGAAAGAAAATTATCACTCCCATCTATGGGATCAATGATGATTTGGTAGGGACTATTTGATTTTAAAAGCCCTGCTTCTTCGGAGAGAATTTGACCAAAACTTTGTAAGTATTTGATAAAAATCTCTTCTGCTATCAAATCCATTTTGATACTGACATCACCACCAGCACCTTTACTGCAAGGCTGAAAGAGTTCATCTCTCAGCCCATTTTGCAACAGCTTGTATATCTCTTGATTTGCCTTTATTGTTGCATCAAAAAAATCTTGCATCACTATGTAAGTAAACTCTTTATGATACTTTTTGCTGCATCTCTTCCCTCAACAGCTGCTGTTACCACAAGGTCACTTCCTCGTTTACAATCCCCACCAGCATATACACCAGCTTTGCTTGTTTCAAAGTTTTCATTTACTTCTATCGTTCCCCATTTGCTTAGGGATATTCCATTTTCAGCCAAAAACTCTGGAGTTGAAGGTGAAAAACCAAGAGCAAAGATAACAACATCAGCATCTACTCTAAAATCACTCCCTTTTACTATCTCCACACATGAGCGACCACTTGCATCTTTAGAGCCAAGCATTGTTTTTTGCATCTCTATACCTATGACTTCATTGTTTGCATTGACGATTATCTCTTTCGGACTTGCATTGTAGATAAACTCTGCGCCCTCTTCTGTTGAGTTTTTAAACTCTTTTTTACTTCCTGGCATATTGTATTTATCACGTCTGTAAAGACAAGTTACATTTTTTGCACCTTGTCTGATAGAAGTTCTAAGACAATCCATAGCAGTGTCACCACCACCAATCACAACAACATTTTTATCTTTTACATCATATTGCTTATCATAAGCCTCATTAAAAAGTTTTTGCTGTGAATTTCTTAAAAAGTCTATCGCCATAAAAACATTTTTTGCATTTTCATTTACGATTTTTGCTTTTCTTGAATTTTCAGCACCAATACCTAAAAATATAGCATCATGGTTACTTGCTATCTCATCAAAACTTACATCTTTGCCAACTTCACAGCTTACATGTAAAGTCATTCCAGCTTCTTCAAGCCATCTTACACGACGTGCGATAACCTCTTTATCAAGTTTAAATCCAGGAATTCCATACGTTAAAAGACCACCCGCTTTTGACTGTCTATCATACATATCTACTTTTATCCCAGCTCTTAAGAGATATGTAGCACACGCAAGTCCTGCTGGACCTGAGCCTATCACTGCTACGCTTTTTCTAGTAGTGATACCAGGAAATTCTGGTTTCATCCCTTTTTTAAATCCATGCTCTGAGATAAATGTCTCGATAGAGCCTATCGTGATAGCACCATGTCCATCATTGAGTGTACAATCACCCTCACAAAGCCTGTCTTGTGGACAAATTCTTCCTGTAATCTCAGGAAAAGGATTGCTTTCATTTGAAAGTTTGAACGCTAAACTATGGTCTAACTTGCTTGTCGCTTTTAACCAATACGGTATATAGTTATGCAAAGGACATTTATTATGACAAAATGGATCACCACACTGTACACATCTATCTGCCTGACTAGATGCTTCATCTTTATCAAAAATTTCGTAAATTTCTCTAAAGTCTTTTACTCTATCGTTGCTATCTCTTTTTTCTGGTTCTATTCTTTCTACATTTATAAAGTTTTGCATCCTAGTCTCCTGCATCCGGATTTAATGGAACTTTCGTCATATCTTTTGGACGTACAATCCAAAAATCTCTAACAGCATGACGGAAGTTTTCTAAAATATAATTAGCTTTTTTGCTTGATGTTTCATTGATATGCGAACGCAACAATCTCTTTAAAAAGTGTCTTGCTTCATCCATCTCATCTGTGTCAATTCTCTCAGCAACTACTAA
>DKEY01000096.1 GCA_002469305.1 Sulfurospirillum sp. UBA6810 | reverse complement strand
TACATCCTTGTAATTTTTCCGAGGGTTATAAGTCTAAAATCGTCCTGATTTTGACGACTTGTAAAATCCGTTAAAAGTTTATTTTATCTATTGTTTTTTAATATCTTTGCAACTTCTTTTGCGTGATAACTGATGATAATATCTGCTCCTGCGCGCTTAAATGCAAGCATAGTTTCCATCATAACCCTATCATAATCAATCACTCCAGCATTTCCTGCGGCTTTGAGCATAGCATACTCTCCACTAACGTTGTAAACACAAAGAGGTGTTGAAGTGTTCTCTTTTATATCGCGAATTATATCAAGATAAGCTAAAGCTGGCTTTACCATCAAGATATCAGCCCCTTGTAATTCATCTTCGATAGACTCTGCTATCGCTTCTCTTCTGTTGGCTGGATTCATTTGGTAACTTCTTCTATCTCCAAAACTAGGAGCAGATTCAGCTACATCACGAAATGGTCCATAATACGCACTTGCAAATTTTGTAGAGTAACTCATGAGAGGGAGATTCTCATATCCTTCATTATCAAGTGCTTCTCTTAGTATTTCGATAGTTCCATCCATCATACCACTTGGAGCTATCATATCAACTCCAGCTTTCGCGTGTATAAGTGCTTGTTTTGCAAGTATCTCTAAAGTAGCATCATTGTCCACTGTTTCGTGTTCCATATCAAGTATCCCACAATGCCCGTGGTCTGTAAACTCACAAAAGCACAAATCACTCACCACAAACATATCAGGAAACTCTTTTTTGATAGCTTTGATAGCAGTAGCAATGATACCATGCTCACATAAAGCATCACTTCCTATACTATCTTTTGTAGCGGGGATTCCAAAGAGTATGATAGAGTTAAGCCCAAGAGTTTGTAACTCTTTACACTCTTTAAGTATCTCATCTAAACTCATCTGAAACACACCAGGCATAGAGCTTATCTCTTTTTTTATTCCCTCACCACTTTTGACAAAAAGGGGATAAATAAAATCTTCTGTACTTACTTTATTTTCTTGCACAAGCTCTCTTAAATTTTTATTAATTCTTAGCCTTCGAAATCTTTTAAACATTTTTTAGTCCTTATATAGATATAATATTTATTCATTTTAAAAAAAGTACATATTTTACCATAAAGATTGGATATTAAAAAAAGATGAGAGTCAATATTTCAAATATAGCAAAATTGCCTTCTCGTTTTGGAGATTTCAAAATCCAAACATTTGCTGAGGGGATTAAAGAACACTTAGTTATTTTTAAAGAGCCCCTTAGTGATGCACCCCTTATAAGAATTCATAGTGAATGTCTTACAGGAGATGCCATAGGAAGCCTAAAATGCGACTGCCGTGACCAACTAGAATATGCTCTAAAAGCTATCTCTCAAGAGGGTGGTATGGTTATATATCTTCGTCAAGAGGGAAGAAACATAGGTCTTTTAAATAAAACAAATGCCTATGCACTTCAAGATATGGGACTTGATACCATAGAGGCAAATCACCAGCTAGGATTTGAAACCGATGAGAGAAGTTATGAAGTTGTTGAGTTTATCCTTGAACACTTTGGTATCAAAAAAATCAATCTTTTAACAAATAATCCAAAAAAGATAGAGTCTCTCAGAGGTACAGAAATCGTCTCCCGCGTACCAATAGTTATAAAATCAAATGAACACAATGAGGGTTATCTGAAGACAAAAAAAGAACAAATGGGACATATGTTATAGATGAAAGAATTAGAAAAATTATTGCCAGAAAACTTTGATACACAGTGTGAAATCTTTTGTGAACTGATACTAAGATATAACAAAACACACAACATCACAGGAGCAAAAGATAAAAAAGCTGTTTGGCAAAATATACAAGACAGCATCTATCCCCTAACTTTCTTACATGTAGAAAATTTCAAAAGAGCGATTGATGTTGGTAGTGGAGCAGGTTTTCCAGGATTGCTTCTTGCTATGGCTATGCCTCAAACTCACTTTACCCTTTTTGAACCGATAAAGAAAAAAAGTGCTTTTTTACATCTAGCAAAATCAACACTTGGCTTAAAAAATGTGGAAGTATGCTCTAAAAGAGTAGAAGAACATGAAGCTTTTGCTGCTGATCTGATCTGCTCACGTGCAGTCACAAATACAAATATGCTCATAACTTTATGCAAAGACTATATAAGCAAAAACTCTCAACTCCTTTTTTACAAAGGTGAAAATGTTGAAAACGAGATAGATAACTCTTATGAGCACAAAATATATAAAAGAGATAAGAGAAATTATCTTTTGATTAAGGACATTAAAAATGATTAAATATCTGATTGTAGCAGCTGTGCTATTTGTTATATACATTGCTTTTTTCAAAAAAACAGCTATCAAAGAAGAGAAAGAACAAAAAAATAAAGATAAAAAAAATAGTGGTGATATAATGATAGAGTGTAGTGAATGTACTACATTTGTGAGCGAAAGTGAAGCCATCATCAAAGATGGAAAGTTTTTTTGCTCAAAACAGTGCGCAAATCTAAGGTAATAAATCATGTTAGTTATAGGTCATCCCCTCTTAAACTCAATGAACTTTTATGAAGTGACAAGTATAGAACAGATACAAAATACTCCTGCAAACTCTACTGTGTATATAGAGTTTTCTGCCAAAGAAATTATAGATTTTTGTAGAGAAAATGGAGTCAAATTTGCCTTACATGTAAAGAGTTTAAAAGAAGTTGTTTTCTCAAATATCTTGGGAGCTTCTTACATAGTTTTAGATGATTCTCTTGCACTTGATGGACAAAAAATTGCAAATGAGTACATGTTTGATGCGAAAGTTTTAGTTATAATTGATGATGAAAATGAGATAGAAACATATGCCCTTGCTGGTATAGATGGTGTTATATTTCCAAGTGCTGTAAAAAGTTTTTAGGAGGCACTTATGAAGCTAGTCTTATCTTTAGCCATAGTCATGGCTTATCTTCTTTTAGACGCATACCAAAGTGCCCATATACTCTCAATCCCTTTTATGGATGCACTTACTCTAAAGTATGAACATGCAAATGTCTTTACTAAAGTTATTGTGAGCCTTTTGATTCTCTCTATAAACCTTATACCAAATCCTAAAAAAGACGAGTTTGCCCATAGCATAGATGAAGATATATACAAAGTCACAAAACAAATATCCAAGATAGTTATCTCCCCTGTACCTCTTAAAAAACAGCTAGATGCCATAGCATCGCTCATCAAAAAGGAGTTGCCTATCGATTGTGTTTTGATAGCAACCTATGAAAAAGATATCATCTCAATCCAAAATGATGATCCCCAATTTAGAGAATACGGCATACAACACGGTTATGCAGCACATAAAGAGACTATCGATAAAAACTCGCTAGAACATCTTTTATCAACATGTTTTATAGAAAAAAGAGAACACTTGGAAGGGAAAGTACAAACACACAATGGTGAAGAAAAAGTTTTACTTTACTCACTTGCAACAAAAGAGAGTACAAAACCTTTTGGTGTTTTAGGTATCTTTACAAAGTCTGATTTCGATTTTTCACTTTTTATGCAAAGTGTTGCCGAACTTTTGTCATTTTCTATCTATCTCACCTATAAGAAAAATGCCTCTTTAAAATTTCAAAATCAAATAGCCCCAAAAGATGATATCTTAAACATCCCTACAAATACGATACTGCAAACAAAGATAGAGTACGAATACAAAAGACACTTGCGTTACCACACAAATATGTCTATCATCATCATCGAAATTGACCACATAGCAAATCTTAAAAATATATTTGATGAAACCTCCATAACAACACTCCAAAAAGAGTTTGTCTCTCTTGTGCAAAAAAACATACGTTCTACCGACACCTTTGGAAAGTGGACGGGCGATAGATTTGCCATAGTATCGAGTGATATCGAGTTTCGCTCAGCAAAAAACTTTGCACAAAAGATAGCCAAAAAACTCACAGAGACAAGATTTGTAAAAGTTGGAAAGGTTACATGTAGCTTTGGTATAACTTCTCTCGCACCAAATGATACCATCAGTGCTTTTAGAACAAGAGCTGAGGGCGCTTTAAATGAAGCGATACAAAAAGGTGGCAACTCTATCGAGATAAAGATACTCGTTTAAACAATAACCCTTTGTATAAAAGGAGAAAGTTTGGTTGTTATCTCATAAGTTATCGTATTAAAGTGTTTTGCAAGTGCAGTTGCATCTTCAAACAAGCATACAACTTCTTTGTCACTTTTGACAAAAAGGCTATCCATAGAGAGTCGTCCAACGATACTCTCCCCATGTGCAGTTTTCAAATCTCCAAGCCCATCATATCTGAAAAAACCATCTCCATAGCCTATATCATAAGTTGCGATAACCTCATCACATTTGGCTTCATAAACACCACCATAGCCTATCCTCTGTCCCTCTTTTAAAACTCTTGAACTAAGCTTTTGCGCCCATAAAGACATGACTGGTTTTAAATCAAAATCCCCAAAAGTACCATCAAGACTAGGATAGCCATAAGTCGCTATACCACACCTTACATAGTCATCTTCTAATGGGGTGTTTTTTCTCAAAAAAGCAGAGGAGTTACAGGAGTGAAACTGTGGCATAGGAAGCTTACATGTAAGAATTTCTTGCTTTAGTAGATCCGTCATTTTTTTGTAGTTGCTCTCTTGCCAAAAAAATGAACTGCTGAGTTCATCAGAACTTCTAAAGTGAGTAAAAACTCCTTTTAGATTTAGTTCATTTGCTTTTATAATTTGTACTGCACTTTTGATATCCTCCTCACAAATGCCATTTCTATGCATACCTGTGTCTAAACTCAGGTGGATACTTGTTTGAGGTAAAAAATCTTTGATCTTATCAAAAGAGTGTACAGCGATGGAGATTTTGTTATCTATCTTCTCTTTTGGAGGGTGATCTGCTAAAACTAAAATCTCATCAAAATACTCTATAACTTCATTTGCTTCAAATAGATTTTTGACAGCGGCTTTTTTAACACCAAATTCACTAGCTAGTTTTGCGATTTGTACAAGCCCATGTCCGTAAGCATTGTCTTTTATCACAACCATCAACTTTTCTACACTACCCAGTTTTGAGCTCAAAAAAGAGAGATTGTGTAGATAGTTTGCTCTGTTTATTTGGATATATGCCATTTACTCAGCTTTTAATCCAAGTTCATGCACGAGATAGCCTCTTAGTTTTCTTGCTTGGTAATCAAGCTTAAAAAAGTGTTCATGTACAGCTTTTGCATCAAGCATAGGAGTATCAGAAAAATCAAACTCTATACCATTTGATTTTTTTGGAATATTTTCATCTAAAAAATCCAAAAAAGCACTTCTTATATCTATAAGTTTTGAAAGTTCTTTTGCTACTTCTTCTTTATCTAACATTTTCTCTTCCTACTTTTCTACTAAGATTGAAAACTTATCATTTTCCAAGAGAACATATAGCTCTTTATTGCCTTGATATTTATGTCTTTTTGCATTGTAATACTCATAAAAAGCAATTTTAAATATCTTTTTATTCTCTTCATTTGGGTATGGAGATATATTTATATTTTCTAGCTTGATTGTTTTATCTGAATCATTTGCAAAGACATATTGTTTCATTTTTGAAAATGCCTTTTTGCCCATGCCATTGTATCTTTTAAAATCATCAGAGTAAAAAGCCAGATACTCAGTAAGATTGTTTACTTCCCAAACATTTTTCCATCTATAAAGGTTTGCAAGAATTATGCTAATCTCTTCAGTAGTCGTTTTTTGGATTTCATCTTCGCCAACAAGTGTTATAGCACTATCTGATTTTATATTTGTATCTAAAAGGTTTATTGTATCATTGTCCATAACGATACAACCTTTACTCATAGGGTCTCTCTCACTTCCATCTAGTGGAGAACCGTGTATCCAGATACCATAACCATTTTTACCCTCAACCTTGTCTTTTGTATTTGGGTAAGATAAAACATATGCAAGTGGTCCGTAAAACTGATCAGAGGGAGTAAATCTTTTAGTGATTTCATATACACCAAGTGGTGTTTTCAAATCACCCTCTTCTTTTTTATCACCATTTTTTCCAACAATAACATCATATGTAGTTACATGAGTCAATTTTGTATCTGCATTATTGAAAACTTCTAATTTTTTTGTCTTTTTGTTTGCAACCAATAAGGTATCTAGCTTTTCATAATAACCCAAGCTAACATCTTTTTCTTTAAGCCTATCTGCCCAGTAAGATTTTGATTCAAGTTGTGTTTGGATATACTTTTCAACAGCGCCTATACCGCTATCAAGGTATATATCAACTATCGTATTTGCGTATATATACGAAGTCATCAATAGTAAAAAAAATGCCTTTAACATTTATCCCTCTTAGTCTTAATTATATGTAAGGTCATTATTATAATTAAAACTCACTTAGACCTTTATTTGAAAAGAAAATTTGGTTAAAAATATTTACTTTCATTTCAAGCAATCTTCGATAACATATACAAAAATTATAAAAGGTACTCCACGTGTCAATCGAATTAGTACTTGCATCATCTATCATCTTCATCTTAGTTTTAGCCATCCCTACACTTTTTTTACTGACTCGACACCTTGGTCCAAATACACAAGGTAATCGTGCAAAAAATCTCTCCTATGAAAGTGGTGTTACAAACTCCATAGGCAGTGGTGAGGGACGTTTTAGCGTCAAATTCTATCTTGTCGCTATCCTTTTTGTCCTTTTTGATGTAGAAATCATCTTTATGTTTCCTTGGGCAGTCAACGTAAGAGAGCTAGGCTTTTTTGGACTTTTTGAAATGTTTACTTTTATGTTTTTACTTCTAGCAGGACTTATCTACGTATATAAAATAAAGGCTTTAAAATGGCAGTAGGTGCAGAGGCAGTTTTTGGAGATAGTGTTATCACCACAAAGCTAGACAGTGCGATTAGTTGGGCGAGAGAATCCTCCATGTGGCCTTATATCTTTGGAACAGCTTGTTGTGCGATAGAGTTTATGAGTGTAGCTTCAAGCAAATTTGATATCTCAAGATTTGGAGCAGAAGTTGTGCGATTTTCTCCTCGTCAAGCAGATTTGATGATAGTTGCTGGAACGATAAGCTACAAACAAGCACCAATCCTCAAACGTATATATGACCAAATGACTGAGCCAAAGTGGGTTATCAGTATGGGAGCCTGCGCTTGTAGCGGTGGGTTTTATGATAACTATACTACTTTACAAGGGATTGATTCTATCATCCCTGTTGATGTTTACGTTGCTGGTTGTCCGCCAAGACCTGAGGGCATACTAGAGGCACTTATACAAATCCAACAAAAACAGGCACAAAATGAGAGTATCATAAAAGACAGAACAGAAACTGCCTTTAAAGGAAGATTAGATGAGTAATCACTTTGAAGAAAAATTTAAAGAGATATACACTCTTGATGAAAACGGTATCTATATCTTAGAGCCCCAGCACATACTCCAAGCCCTCACACACCTCAAAAAAATCGACAACTATACTCTTCTTTTGGATATAACTGCTATTGATTACAGCACTTACAATCAAAAGCATCCTAGTAGATTTTGCGTTGTCTATATCTTAAGAGATGCAACCTTTACGCAAACGATAAAACTTAAAACTTATCTAAACGATGAGAAACTAGAAGTCGAGAGTATCACCCATCTTTTCAAATCAGCAAATTGGGCAGAGAGAGAAGTTTGGGACCAGTATGGCATCAAGTTTACAAACCATCCAAATCTCAAGCGTGTTTTAAATCATAAAGAGTTTATAGGCCATCCCTTGCGAAAAGATTATCCTATCACGCAAGGACAACTTTGTACAAAAAGTGATGACTTGATGGATGAGATGATTCCAAGATTAGAGCAAAAAGGCTATGTATCGCATGATGATTTAATGTTTCTAAATCTTGGCCCTGCACATCCTGCAAGTCATGGAACGATACGAACTTTTGTCGCACTCGAGGGAGAAAATATCATCAGTGCAGTGAGTGAGATAGGCTATCTTCATAGAGGCTTTGAAAAGTCTTGTGAGAACCATACCTATAACCAAATCATCCCTTATACAGATAGGTTAAACTACTGTTCAGCCATACTCAACAACATAGCTTTTGCACATACAGTCGAGGGCATGTTGGGAGTGGATATCCCTGATCGGGCTAAATTTATAAGAGTCATTATAGGAGAGTTATCTCGTGTTATAGACCATCTTGTTTGTTTGGCTGCCAACCTCGTGGATATGGGTGCATTGACAAACTACTGGTATCTTTACAATCCCAGAGAGGCGGTGTATGATTTGCTCTCTAAACTCACAGGAGCTAGACTTACAAACTCTTACATGAGAGTTGGTGGAGTTGCTCATGATTTTTATGAGGGATTTGAAGCAGATTTGCAAAACTGTATCAAAGAGATTGAAAAAGGCATGGGCGATACACTCTCTTTGATAGAACACAATAGAATTTTCCATGATAGAACGCAAAATGTAGGTGTTGTAAGTGCAAGTGAAGCGATAAATAGAGGCTTTACAGGACCAAACTTGCGAGCAAGTGGTGTTGCGTATGATGTGAGAAAAACTTCTCCTTATTATCACTATGAAAGTTTTGATTTTGATATCGCTATTGGAAGTGTTGGTGATGTGTATGACAGGATGATGGTTCGTTTTGAAGAGATACGCCAAAGCATAAGAATCATCAATCAAGCAATGAAGAGAGTTCCAAGTGGAGCAATTATCGTTAATGACAGGTCTATTACCTTACCTCCAAAAGAGTCCGTATATAACAATATCGAAGGGCTTATGAATCAGTTTAAGCTTATCTATGAGGGTGTAAAAGTACCAAAACGTGAATTTTACAGCTCTATCGAAGCTGGAAATGGTGAATTGGGCTTTTTTATAGTCAGTGATGGTAGTGGAACTCCTTATAAAGTCAAAGTGAGACCTCCTTGCTTTCCTGCTATGGCAGCGCTTCCTGATATCATCGAGGGTGGCATGATAGCTGATTCTGTTTTAAGTCTTGGAAGTTTAAATATCATAGCTGGAGAGTTAGATAGATGAGTACATTTGCATTTAATGAAGAAAATGAAAAGAAATTTCAATCCTTGCTCACGAGGTATCCAGATAAAGCCTCTCTCTCACTTCCATCTTTATGGATGGTACAGTATCAAGAGGGTTGGATAAGTGAAGAAGCTATGGTTTATATAGCACAAAAGCTTGGTACCTCAGCTATGGACATTCAAAGCATAGCCTCTTTTTATACCATGTTCAATCTCAAACCAGTAGGTAAATACCATATCCAACTTTGTAAAACACTCTCTTGTATGCTCTGTGGTTCACGCGAGATAAAAAATCATATAGAAAATCGTCTTGGTATAAAGTTTGGTCAAAGTACTAAGGATATGAAATTTACCTTGAGTGAAGTAGAGTGTCTTGGTTCTTGTGGTACTTCACCTTGTATGAGTTTAAATGAAGACTACAAAGAGAATTTAACCATAGAAAAGGTAGATGAGATTTTGGATGGTTTAAAATGATAGTCAAAATAGTAAGCAAAAACTTTGATATCCCAGATTCTCATAAGTTACATGTAGCCTTAGAACATGACAGATATACTACTTTAAAAAAACTATTTTCCATGACACCTCAAGAGGTAACGCAAGAAGTTTCCAAAAGTGGACTTAGAGGCAAAGGTGGTGGTGGTGCTCATACGGGAGATAAGTGGAAACTTATCCCATCAAGCCATGAAAAACCAACCTACCTTGTAGTAAATGCTGATGAAAGTGAACCAGGAACTTTTAAAGACAGACAGATTATGGAGTATGACCCTCATCTTCTCATAGAGGGAATCATCAATGCTTCCTATGCCATTGGAGCACATCACAGTTATATTTATATACGTGGGGAGTATGTGTTTTGGGCAAAGCGTATGCAAGAGGCTATTGATGAAGCATATGAAGCTGGTTATCTAGGAGAAGATGTTGGCGGATATGGCTACAAGTTAGATGTAACACTCCATAGGGGAGCTGGTGCTTATATCTGTGGGGAAAAAAGTGCTTTATTGGAATCTCTAGAAGGTAAACGTGGACATCCAAGACTCAAACCTCAGGGCAAAGAGCCTGAGTGGTTTTTTGGAGGGCCTACGGTTGTGAACAATGTAGAAACCATAGCAAGTGTTCCTTATATCATAGAAAATGGCTTTGAAGCGTATCGTGCTTATGGCACTGAGTGTAGCCCTGGTACTATGCTTTTTGGTATCAGTGGACATATCAATAAACCAGGTGTTTATGAACTTCCCTTTGGTGTGAGTATGAAAGAGGTTTTAGAACATATCGCTGGAGGAGTAAAAGGTGGCAAAAAATTAAAAGCTATCATCCCAGGTGGTTCTTCTTGTGCCATTTTAAGAGCTGATGAGATAGAAAATATCACTCTTGATTATGAGTCACTTAAAGAACATGGCTCTACCTTAGGAACTGGCGGGATGATTGTTTTAGATGAAGATGTGAGTATGCCAGAAGCTATGAAAAATCTTTTTGAATTTTACCATCATGAATCTTGTGGACAATGTACTCCGTGTCGCGAAGGGACTGGCTGGGTTGACAAAATCCTCAAACGCCTTTTAGATGGAGAAGGAAAAAAAGAAGATTATGATACAATGCTTGACGTGTGTGATATGCTCAATGGAAAAACGATCTGTGTATTTGCCCCATCAGTTGCATTTATAGCAGAGAGTTACATCAAAAAATTTAAAGAAGAATTTTACGAACTTTGTAAATAGAGAGAATAAATGAAAGAAATATTAAAAGAGCTTTGTTTTTTTGGCTCGCTAGATGATAACCAATTGGATGAATTGGCAAAAATAAGTACTATAAAAAAACTCAAACCAGGAAATATACTTTTTTATGAAGGTGATGCACCAAAAAATTTATACTTTTTGATAGAAGGTTTGATTAAACTCTACAAGTACAACTCCAACAATCAAATCAGTATCTTAAACTATTACCATACTCCATCTATCATAGGAGAATCCGCAACACTTCAAAAGACGCCACATCAAACAAATGCAGAGTGCGATACAAATGCAACTATTCTTGTTGTCTCTTTTGAAAAATTTGAAGAAAAGTTTTTAAAGGACCCTCAAGTTGCACTAGGTATCATCATGCAGTTGGTTTCTAAGATAAAAAAACTTATGAATGTAAATCTGCAAAGTACGTCAACACAAAAAATTGCTCAGCTTATATATGAAAATAGTGAGCTTTTTACAAAACTGAAAAAATATAAAATCGCAGAAATTTTAAATATGACTCCAGAGACGCTTTCAAGAATTTTGAAAAAGATGCAAAGAGATGGGATTATCAAATATACTACAACAAGCATAGAGATACTAGATAAAGAGGCACTTGGAGAGTTATTTTTAGGATGTAGTCTTGAAAACAACTCTCTTGTTTATTAATTATGTGCGAAAAGTGACTCATAGGCAAGTTTTGCCATATCTATCAAAAAGTCAACGCCAGGGAAATAAGATATCAAGATATTTCCCACGCCACCCCAAACAATAGCAACAGCAAGAGAGCCTATCAACAAAGGAGCAAGACCTCTTAGTGGTGGAACATCTTGCATTTTTGCGCTCGGATAAAAGTACATAATGGCTATTAGTTTAAAGTAGTAATAGACAGATATAAATGTTGCCAATATCCCAAATACTGCCAGTATAGGATATCCTGCTTCTATGGCTCCTGTAAATATATAAAATTTACCAATAAATCCTATCGTTGAGGGGATCCCTGCAAGAGAGAGCATAAAAACGCTCATCATTGCTGCCATATAGGGTCTTATATGAGCAAATCCTCTAAAATCTTCATAAGATATCCTCACTTGGTCATCTGATGAGATATACGATAAAAGTCCAAATGCCCCAATAGCAGAGAGAAAGTATGCAACTAAGTAAAAGATGATAGAAGATGCCGCACTTTTGCCTATAATATCAATCGAAATAAATGCTATCAAAAGATAGCCTGTGTGTACGATACTTGAAGCTGCCAACATTCGCTTAAGTGAATTTTGGATGATGGCAAGAAAACTGCCATATAAAAGTGTAAAAACAATAATATAAAAAAACATATCATCCCAAAAATCTCTTATCATTTCCAAATCAACAAGAACAAATCTAAGGATAAATCCAAATATGGCTGCTTTAAAGGTAGCTGCCATAAAAGTAGTTACTGGATAAGGTGCTCCATCATAAACATCTATTGCCCAATTTTGGAAAGGAAAAGCAGCAATTTTAAATAAAAAAGTTATAAAAATCATAGTTACACCAATAAGCAATATAGTAATATCACCTTCTATATTGTTTTGTATATATTGGCTTATTTTACCTATGTGTGTTGTTTGTGTCGCTGCATATATAAAAGAGCTTCCTAAAAGGAAAAAAGCTCCAGAGAGTGAGCCTAAAACCAAATATCTATAACTAGCTTCTACTCTGCGTTCTATAACTTTTTGATAGCCTATCATAACATATAAGGATAAAGAAGCTATCTCTAATGCGATAAGTGCGGTGATGAGTTCATTGGCATGTACAAGAAGCATCATCCCAAAAAGAGAAAATAGAAATAGGGAAAAAAATTCTGTTGTAAACTGTATATGCTTTTCAAAATAATTTATCCCAATAAGTATCGTCAAAATAGCTCCCATAAGGAGTATCGCACTAAAGTAACCAGAATAGGTATCAACTACAATCATTGCTTGGAAAGTATCTTCAAATGGAAACACTGAATACATCTGTGACATAGGAATCAAATCAATGATAAGCGCTACTGACATAAAAAGAACAGTTATAATCGAAGCTTTACGAAGAGAAATTCTCTGTATAGGGCTTATAAGCATCAAAACAACAGCCCCTAATCCTACTATAAATAAAGGTAAAGTATATATAAAATCTTCTAACATCAATCTCCCTTTATCAGTAGTATATTGTTTAAGTAGTGTTGGATAGTTGGCTCAATTTTATATAAAAAATAATCAGGATAAACACCCATAGCAATAATAAGTAAAGCTAGAGGCAGCATCCCAAGTATCTCTTTAAAATCCAAGTCTTTCATCATCGATACATCATTGTCACTATCTTGTAAAATCGCTCTTTGAAACATCCAAAACATAAAACTTGCTGCAACCAATACTGTCAAAGCTGATACAACACCCGCTATTGGCTGAAATCCAAAAGCTCCCAAGATAATCAAAAACTCACTCACAAAGCCGTTTGTTCCAGGTAGCCCAACTATACAAAGTAGCATTATGGCAAAGAAAACTGTAAAGATTGGTGCTTTTCTTGCAATGCCTCCAAGAGCAGGGATAGACTTAATCCCCAAGCTATACTCCATCTTACCAACTAATAAAAACAAGCCTCCTGTTGCCATAGCATGTGCTATAATCAAAAATGCAGCTCCTGTTAAACCATAAGCATTGAGAGAAAAGATACCCGTAACGATAAAACCTAAATGTGAAGCCGAAGAGTATGCAAACATCTTTTTGATATTTACTTGCATAAGCGCAGCTACACCAAAATATAAAAGACCAAAGATACCAATCCAAACAAAATATGGAGCAAACTCTATATAAAGTTCAGGAAAAAGAGGCATCATAAAACGAACAATCCCATATACTCCAAGCTTTGCCATGATAGAAGAGAGAAGAAAAACACCCCCTGTTGGAGAGTTTGAATATGTCTCAAGAAGCCATGTGTGAAATGGAAAAAGTGGAATTTTGATTGCAAAAGCTAGCATAAAACCAAAAAAGAGCCAAAGAGACTCTGTCCTACCGATAGTAGAAATTTGCACCAAATCGTTTAATTCAAAACTCCAAAGTCCATACTCATAATAAAATTGTACACCCATATATAAGATACAAATAAACATAAAGAGCGAACCCATGATAGTGTATATAGTGATTTTTATAGTTGAAAATACTCGATTGCCAGTTCCAAACATACCTATAATCATAAAAACTGG
>DKEY01000054.1:17937-18124 GCA_002469305.1 Sulfurospirillum sp. UBA6810 | reverse complement strand
TGACAAAACTCATCGAAAAAGGTACAACAATCCCTGTAAAGAAAACACAAACTTTCTCAACGGCAGAAGATAACCAACCAGCAGTTACTATCCATGCACTCCAAGGTGAGCGTGAATTTGCAAGGGATAACAAATCACTAGGTCAGTTTAACCTTGACAATATTCCACCTGCACCTCGTGGTGTGCC
>DKEY01000054.1:0-17865 GCA_002469305.1 Sulfurospirillum sp. UBA6810 | reverse complement strand
ATGAAGCTGAAATCGAAAAAATGGTAAAAGATGCAGAACTTCACAAAGAAGAAGATAAAAAACGAAAAGAGGCTGTTGATGTAAGAAATCAAGCTGACGCTCTTGCTCATCAGACAGAGAAATCTCTTGCAGAAATGGGTGAAGCTATAAGTGCTGAAGATAAAGCTAAAATTGNNNNTCAAAAGAAGATATCGATGCAAAAGTGAAAGCTCTCAGTGAAGCAAGTCACAAGCTAGCAGAAGCTATGTATAAAAAAGACCAAGGTGGTGCACAAGGCTCAGATGCTGGTGCTAAAGCTAAAAAAGATGATGACGTTATAGACGCAGAAGTTGAGTAAACAAAAAGGTCAGCACGAATAGTGCTGACCACTTATTTTCATACAGCAAGTTCTATTCTATTTCTTCCTGTGTGCTTAGCCTTATAAAGAGCTTTATCAGCTTTTTCTATCAGTTCTTCGATACTGGCGTACGCTTTTTCATACGTTGCAATTCCGATACTAAGCGTCAAATCTATTTTTTCTTTTTTATGTATAAAAGTATGATTTTTGATATTTTCTTGAATTCTAGAAGCTATTTTTATAGCACTTTGCATAGAGGTAAAAGGCAGAAGCAAAATAAATTCTTCGCCGCCAAACCTTGAAAGAATATCAGATTCTCTAGCTTCTTTTTTTAAAAGTGCTGCAAATTCAGATAAAACCATATCACCAATAGGATGACCATATTTATCATTTATAAGTTTAAAGTAATCAAGGTCTATGTAGATAAGTGAGATATTGGTACGTAATCTTTTTGATAAAGCCAATAAACTGTTCGCGTGTTCAAAAAAGTATCTTCTATTGCCTATTTTTGTGAGAGTATCTTCAAAAGCATAATCTTGTAGTTTTTTATTTGCATTTTCTAACTCTTTGGTTCTCTCTTTTACAGTGTTTTCTAATTCTTGATTTAACTTTTCTAACTCTTTTTTTGTATTGTACAATTCAGTCAAATCTCTAGCTATCCCAAATACTCTTTGAGTACCTGTGGTAGTATCAATGATAGGAAGAATCATCGTATGCCAGTGCTTTTCTTCTCCATCTACAACAACAGCTTCATCTTTTGCTTGTGGCATATTGTTTTCTAGACATTCATGATATTTTTTTTCAAAATCTTTAGCAACTTGTTCCCCAAGAAAATCTTTAAGCTTTTGATTTTTAACTTTTTCAAAATTAAAATCAAAGTTTTTTGCTTGTGAGGGATTGACATCTTCTAACACAAAATCACCATCTTTATCAAGTCTCACTATAAAAAGATTATCTTTAGAGTGTTTCCAAAAATACTCCAATAGTTTTATCTTGCCCTGTGTCATATTGTCATGAGTATGTATCATATTCATTATTTCCTAAGTTTTTATAAATACTTAATAAAACATAGTAACTAAGATGATTATAAAGTACACTTAATTTTTATATTTGAATTTTATTATAGATATTTTAGTTTGATTTCTATAAGATACACAATTATATATTTAGGAAGATTATGAATACAGTACCTTTTGAAAAAAGCAAACTTACAATGTCAGTTTTAATGACACCTGATAAAGCAAATTTTTCAGGCAATGTTCATGGTGGGGATTTACTCAAATATCTTGACCAAGTTGCATATGCTTGTGCTTCAAGATATTGTGGTGGTTATGTTGTTACTATGAGTGTTGATCAAGTTGTATTTCGTCATCCCATATCTGTTGGTACGCTTGTAACTTTCTTAGCAAGTGTAAACTACACAGGAAGAACTTCGATGGAAATCGGTATAAAAGTTGTCTCAGAGGATATTCAAAAAGGTATAGTAACTGATACAAATAGTTGTTTTTTTACGATGGTTCATGTTGATGAAAATGGAAAACCAAAAGAGATAGAACCACTGGTTCCTAAAACAGATGTTGAAAAAAGACGCTACCATGATGGAAAAATGCGTAGAGAGTTAAGACTACATGGCTGTACAGCACTAAAGTAGTCTTTCTAAGGCTACTTTCTTAGTGTAAAATGGAACTGCTGCTCCATCTTGATGGACTCATCTCTTCCATAGACTATAATTTCTCTGTCAACTTCAATTTTTTCTGCTGCAATTTTATTTGGATAATCAACATGATTTAAGATGTGTTTTATCGTGTTAATTCTTGCTTTTTTCTTATCATCACTTTTGATAACAGTCCAAGGAGCAGCTTCAGTATGCGTAGCACTAAGCATCATGAATTTTGCTAAGGTATATTGGTCCCAATATTTTTGTGACTCTTTATCTACTGGTGAAAGCTTGTGCTGTTTGAGTGGATCTGTTTCTCTTTCTTTAAATCTTCTTTTTTGCTCCTCTTTGGAAACAGAAAAATAAAACTTAAATATTTGTATATCTTCATCTTTAATCATCACTTCAAACTTAGGAGCATCTTTTAAAAACTTGTGATGTTGTCTCTCTGTACAAAATCCCATAACAGGTTCAACCATAGCTCTATTATACCAACTTCTGTCAAAAAGAACGATCTCTCCAGCACTTGGAAGATGTTCGACGTATCTTTGAAAATACCACTGTGTTTTTTGTGTATCACTTGGTTTTTCAAGTGCCACAACTCTAGCACCTCTAGGGTTTAGATGCTCAGTGATTCTTTTTATAGTGCCACCTTTACCCGCGGCATCTCGTCCTTCAAATATCATTAAGATTTTTTGACCACTTGCTTTAACATGATTTTGAAATTTTAAAAGCTCAATCTGAAGTACTCTTAACTCTTCCTCATACTCTAAAGTCTCTTTTTTTACCCAGACTCTGACTTTTCCCTCTCTTGATTTACTCTTTTTTTCATTGACAACGATTTTTTCTTTACTCATATTAAAGTCCTTTTTGTGTACTATAATGCCTTACTTAAAATGATATCGTAAATATTTATGAAAAGTTTATACTTCTTCGATAGAATTACGAAAACATAAAATATAAGGATACTAGGTGACTTTTTTAAAAAATATTGTTTTTTCTCTTTGCGTTGTAGCAACATTTTTATTTTCAGCAACACAACCTAAAGTGCTCTCACCTGAAGAGGCTTTTAAAATTACAGCAATTAAGAGTGGGGATGTTATCTCCATAGATGTTAGCCTTGGAGAAAATATATATCTCTATGATGATAAGTTACAATTGAGTATTACTAAACCAAAAGAGATATCAATAGATGCTGATGTGAAAAGACCAGAAGCTATTGATTACGAAGGTTTTATGATTCAAAAGAGTTCTTTTAAGCTACTTGTGCCGATATCTGTTATAAAAAAGCATGTAAATACAAATGAATTTACTTTACAGCTTGCTTTTCAAGGGTGTTCAAAGAATGGTATTTGTTACCAGCCTATGGAAAAAAGTTTTGATTTTGTTTTAAATGTGAATAATGAGAAACAAAACAATCAAGCACAAGCACTCTCTGAAGAAGATAGCATTGCAAATACTTTGGCAACAAGTAGTCTAGGTATCATTTTATTGACATTTTTTGGATTTGGAGTTTTGCTCTCTTTGACCCCTTGTATTTTCCCAATGATACCTATACTCTCTTCTATCATTGTTTCACAATCAGATAATATGAACACTAAGAGAGCTTTTGTTTTATCTTTAACATATGTTCTAGCTATGTCTGTTGCCTATACTTTTGCAGGAGTTATGGCAGGATTGTTTGGGGCAAATTTACAAGCAGCACTTCAAAATACTTGGGTTATCTCTATCTTTAGTATGATTTTTGTACTTCTTGCCTTTTCAATGTTTGGTTTTTACAATATCCAACTACCTTCTTTTATACAATCAGCTTTGACTAAAAAATCTGATCAAATGCAAGGACATGGTATAGTTGGCGTTGCTATTATGGGATTTTTATCTGCTCTTATCGTTGGACCATGCGTTGCTGCCCCTCTTGCTGGAGCGTTGATTTATATAGGACAGAGTGGTGATGCACTCCTTGGAGGATTGGCTCTTTTTATGATGAGTTTAGGCATGGGGCTTCCTTTGATACTTATAGGTATGAGTGCAGGAAAGTTTATGCCTCGTCCTGGTGAATGGATGGATAATGTAAAATCTATCTTTGGAGTAGTTATGCTAGGTGTTGCTATATGGATGCTTTCTCGTATAGTCTCTTCTGAAGTAACTATGGCGCTTAGTACAGCTTTAGTTATCACATCTTCTGTGTATATGGGAGCATTAGAACAACTTGAAAAAAGCTCAAGTGGTTGGAAAAAGCTTGTAAAGTCATTTGCAATTATACTTTTTATCTATGGTGTATTCCTTTTTATAGGCACACTTACTAAAAGCTCAAACATCCTCAATCCACTAGAAAATATCTCTACAAGTAAAGCTGTTTCAGTAGAAAAACATGAAAGTGAATTTAAAAGAGTAAAAACACTTTCTGAGTTAAAAAGCATAATCAATAGTTCACAAAAACCAGTTATGTTAGACTTTTATGCTGATTGGTGTATTAGTTGTATAGAGTTAGAAAAATTTACATTTTCTGATGCTAAAGTAAAAAGTAAATTAAATGATTTTTTACTTTTACAAGTTGATGTAACTAAAAACAGTAGTGATGACAAAGAATTACTAAAAGAGTTTGGTCTTTTTGGACCTCCTGCTATCTTATTTTTCAAAGATGGTAATGAGCAAAAGCCAAAAAGAATTATAGGTTTTAAAAATGCAGATGAGTTTTTATTTCATTTAGGAAGTATATAAAATGGATGTTTTACTTATAGTTGAAGCGGTAGGTTTGAGTAATAAAGATGTTTTCGATGAGCATCTGAGTAAAGAGGGGTTTTTGGAGATAGAAGGTGAAGAGAATGCTTATGAAGGCAAAGCTACAAGTCATCTTCTCAATACAAGAACATATATCTTAGAAGTGGTGAGCAAAGGACTCAAAAAGTCTGGTTTTGATGAGTGTAAAATTATCTTTCAAGTAGGTGAAAACCCTATGGAAGCTTTTAAGTTTAGCAAAAAAAGTAACGACTTTTTAAGTGTAGAAGTATAAGAAGCCCTATGGGCTTCTTATCTAAAAGTTTATTTGAGCATATTCTATATCAAGGCTTTTTGCTACTGCTGTATTAGTACATTTCCCATCATATACATTTAAGCCATTGAGTAAGTTTTTATCTTCGCTAAGTGCTTTTTCTAAGCCTTTATTAGCGATTGCTAAACCATGACGTAGAGTATTTGAAGTAAGTGCTAGAGTAGAAGTAAGAGATACAGCACCTGGCATATTACCTACACAGTAGTGAACGATGTCATCAACCACATAAGTTGGGTTATCATGATATGTTACATGTGAAGTTTCAAAACAACCTCCTTGGTCTATCGCAACATCAACCATCACAGAGTGTTTTTTCATAACTTTTAAATCTTCTCTTTTTACTAACTTTGGTGCAGCAGCTCCAGGAATGAGAACAGCACCTATAACTAAATCAGCTTCTTTGAGTGCTACTACAAGATTTGTTCTGTTTGAATAAAGTGTTGTAACACGTGAATCAAATAGTTGGTCATAGTTTGCAAGAGCAACAGGATTGATATCTAAAACAGTTACATTTGCACCAAGTCCTACTGCCATTTGACAAGCATTCATACCAACTACACCACCACCAATGATAACAACATTTCCTCTTTTGACACCAGGAACACCACCAAGAAGTACGCCACTGCCACCAAATGGTTTTTCAAGATACTTTGCTCCCTCTTGAACTGCTAAACGACCTGCTATTTGGCTCATAGGTGTAAGACAAGGAAGATGTCCATAGTTGTCTGTGATAGTTTCATAAGCAACTGCTTTTACTTTTTTTGCCATCAAAGCTAGAGCTTGTGGTTTATCTGCTGCTAGGTGAAGATAAGTGTATAAGATTTGATTTTCTTTGAAGTATTCGTATTCTTCTGGGAGTGGTTCTTTTACCTTTACTATCATATCACTCTCATCAAATATCTGCTGTTTACTCTCTATGATAACACCACCTTTTGCAACATAGGATGCATCTTCAAACCCAGCACCAAGTCCAGCACCTTTTTCAACTAAAACTTTGTGTCCATTTTGTACATATGCATCAACACAATCAGGTGTCATACCAACTCTGTACTCATGAACTTTTATCTCTTTTATAAGGCCTACTGTCATTTTTTATCCTTTTTTATTTGAATATTCTTGTATGCATAGCATTTACTGTGCGTTTCAATGAGTATGCATGTTTACCATGAAATTGAATGCCAAAAGCATCACCTGTTGCTAAGTTTTGTGATAAATCAACCAATGTCCCTTTGTGTTTATATTTATATGCCTTTATTTTTCCATCTTTTAGTAAATTTCCTATACTTTTTGCGAGAGTTTTTGCTTGTTGTTTTGCGTTTTGAGCAGTTGGTAACACCATATGCCCATCTTCATCTTCAAGATAAGCAACATCACCTATCGCAAATATATGCTCGTGCTCTCCTACTTGAAGGTTTTGATTGACTATAAATTGATTTCTAGTTGATTTTGCAACTTGATTTTTGAAATGCAATTGCTCTGATACAACGCCTATTGTCAGTATGAGCATCGAAAAAGGGATGCTAGTGTCATCACTCAAATAGATTTTTTTATCTTCTATTTTTGTAACAAAAGCACCATGGTAACGTTTTATATTTGCATTGTCACAAGCCTTTTGACTTTGAGCTATGAGTTCAGCAGAAGCACCTGGAAGTAAAGTAGGTTGTTGTTCTATAAGTGAAACGTTACATGTAGAGTTACAAATACCTAAACGTTCAAGCCTTGAAGCATACTCAAGTGCTATCTCAGTACCTGTCAAACCACCACCTACTATGGCTATGTTTTTATTTGTATCTTTACTTGAGAGGAGTTCTTCAAACTCTTTTTGAAAATTTCTTAAATGCTCTGAGATTTTGATATCTTTTGAGTATTCATTGATATTTTGTATCTGGTGTGGAAAGAGTGAAACAGAACCAGTTGCAATCACAAGATAATCAAAAGGGACTATCTTTTCACTTTTACACTTTATATAAGACTCTTCTTCATCTATATAGATAGCTTTATCATAGATAAACTCAACTCCATGTTTTTTTGAAAATTTTTCCAAGTTAAAGTAGATTTCATCTTCACTGCTAGAGCCACCTAAAAATCTATGAATTTCGGTTTGAACGATATGAAATGGAGTTTGATTGATAAGGGTTATATCTAGTCCCTTGATTCCTTTTAGAGAGTGTATGAGAGTAGTACCACCATATCCACCACCGAGGATAACTAAATGTTTATTTGAACGCATGATTTTAGTCCATATTTTAATTTAGTTAAAATTATAACACAATTATATTAAATAAAGTGATTAAAGTTTAATCAAAATAAACTAATTTAATGGTAATAAATATCAAAGCATACTTTTGATATAGTAATATTAAAGTATAAATGGAGGAAAATATGGATGAGTTGTTTGATGTTGGCTCAAAAATCAAACGTTTACGTCAAGAAAAAGGATTAACAGCAAAATCCTTAGCAAAATCTGCAAATATCTCTGTTGGTATGCTCTCTCAGTTAGAAAATGGCTCTACTCAAGGCTCAGTTGAAACACTTAGAAAAATAGCAAAAGTTTTGGATACTACTTTAGCTGCTTTGTTTGAAGATGAGATGAGAGTAGAAACCAATATAACGCATGAAGCTTTTTGTATTGTGAGACACAATAAAAGAAAAAAAATATCTTTTCCAGATCCATTATATAAATGTGAACTATTGACTCCTGATTTACAAGGTGACATAGAGTTTGTTTTAGTTGAACTTGAACCTGGTCGTGTTACAGATGAAATTTTGCCACATACAAGAGGTGGTGAAGAGTGTGATTTGGTGATGCGAGGAACTATAGAAGTGCAAGTTGGTGAAAATCACTACGTGTTAGAAGAGGGTGATAGCATAAGATTTAATCCAGAAATTCCCCATAAGATAGAGAACAAAAGTGACAAAAAGGCGAGTTATATAAGCGTTATAACACCACCTTCTTTTTAGTTAAAGCTTTGATATATACTCTGCGAGAGATGTAATCTCTTCAGAGGATAATTTTGTTACTCTTGATTTCATAAGGGCTTTACTATCTCCACCATAACTGTCATTGATATAGCCATTGAGAGCATTTAAGATTTTTTGAGCATCCCAACCTTTGATAATCTGTGACTTACCAAGAGCTTTTTTATCTGCATTTTTCCCGTGACATGAAGAACACTCTTTGACAAATAGTTCTTGAGTTGTTAGCACTTTGCTTGCAACTTTTTGTATTTGAATAGTTGCTGTTTGTTCTTCTTTTTTCGTTGGTTGTATTACTTGTGTTTGGGTACTTTTTTCTTCGCCACAACCTATCAAAAATAAAAGAACAATCATACTAAGTATAATTCTCATGGGAACTCCTTATTTTTTACTAAAATAATCAAGTGCCTTTTGTAAATCTTCTTGTGTGTCTATCCCAAAACTTTTGCTTTGAACCCTTACCATAGCTATCTTCTTGCCATGATATATAGCACGAAGTTGTTCTAGTTTTTCTATATTTTCTAAAGGAGCAGGGGACAAAAAGCAAAACTCTTGGAGTGATTTTTTTGTAAAACCATAAATCCCAAGATGACCAAAGTACTCTTCACATGTATCTCTATCATAAGGAATTTTTGAGCGTGAAAAGTAAATAGCATTTTCATTGATGTCAGTTATCACTTTTACATGATTTGGATCAGATGCTTGTGATTTATCTATCACTTTATAGCAACTTGCAGTCATAATATCTTCATTATTTTGCTTTGCTTTTTTTACTCTATCAATCACACTTCTCACAACTTCTGGCTCAATAAACGGCTCATCTGCTTGTACATTTACGATGACTTCATCATCTTTGATATCGCATTTACTTGCTGCTTCATTTATCCTATCTGTACCACTTTGATGATGCTCACTTGTCATTACCGCTTCAAAGCCATAATCTTTTGCTATGTCTATAACTTCTTGAGAATCAGTTGCTATGAGAACTCTATCTAAGCTTTGGACTCTTTTTGCAGTGGCTATGACCATAGGATAGCCTTCTATATTTGCAAGTATTTTGTTTGGAAATCTTGTTGAAGCCATACGTGCTGGTATGATAATCATTGTTTTTGACCTTGTTTTATAAACTCTAAAATCTCTTTTTCTATATCTGTTTTATCTACCACTTTGTCATGAAGTATCTCTTTTGAAAAAAGAGTATTTATCGAATCAGGAATCTTTACATGTAAGGATTTTGAGATACCCTCAAGCGCATCAATATCAGCGTATTTTGTTGTATCATTTTTAATAGCATTGAGCATAGTGGGTGCAAATTTTGTCCACTCTGCAGTTGAGCATAGAACACAAGGAATACTCTTTTGTTTTAACTCTTTATAGGCTTTGATACAAGTTGCAGTGTGTGGATCCATCACATAACCACTATTGGCATAGTGTTTGATTGTACCTTTTGCAAAATCATCATCACAAAATACAGCTTCAAAATCTTCTTGAAGTAAGTCTAACTCATCTTCACTTAGCTTATAAAACTTGTTTTCTTTTAAATCATCCATCATCTCTTTGCATCTATTTGCGCCATACTTGTCAAATAAAACTCTCTCTACATTTGAAGAGATAAGGATGTCCATAGCAGGACTTGTTGTAAGAAGAAGCTCTCTATTTCTTAAGTCATATTCACCTTTTGTGATAAGGTCTGTAAGGATATTGTTGATATTGGAAGCGATAAGGATTTTTTCTATCGGCAAGCCCATTTTTTTGGCATAGTAAGCACCCAAAGCATTTCCAAAGTTACCACTAGGAACGATAGAGTAAAAACTCTCTCCTAAACTAATTTTATGTTGTTTTAAAAGTGAGATATATGCAAAAACATGGTAGATGATTTGGAAGATGATACGTCCAAAGTTTACCGAGTTTGCAGCACTAAGTTTTATGTTGTCTTTTATAAGTTCATCTTTGAATGTTTGTGAAGCTAAAAGTGATTTGAGTGCACTTTGTGCATCATCAAAATTCCCCTCTATACCTATAACTTTGAGATTTTTTCCAGCTTCAGTAACCATCTGCAGTCTTTGAACATCACTTGTTCCTCCACTTGGATATAAACATGCTACACGTATATTTTTTTTATTGGCAAAAGTATCTAGTGTTGCAGGCCCTGTATCTCCACTTGTAGCAGCAAGGATGAGATAGTCTTGGTTTTGTTTTTGGGCTACATGTGAAAGGATGTGACCAAAAGGTTGCAGTGCCATATCTNNGGTAAAGTTCATTGACAAAAAGGTCATTTTCTATTTGCGCTAGGGGTACTGGATTGTTTGCATCATCAAACTTGTCATAAAGACTGACTGCTTCTTGTAAAACTGCATCCTCTATGTCTATTTTAAAAAGTTTCAGTATATCAAGTGTGATATCTTTGTAGGATTTTGCTGTTGCAAGTTGTAAAAATTCTAAACTGATTTTTGGTAACTCTTTTGGTACATATAGTCCACCAAAACTTGCACTAGGATTCATAATAGCATATGAAAATTCTACTTCTTTTGGTTTTTGATTGTCATTGCCTCTTGTCTCTATAAAACTCATTTCATTTCCTCTTTTGTGATAAATGTACCGATACCATCTTTTGTAAATAACTCTAAAAGTATAGAGTGTTCGATGCGACCATCAATGATTTGTGCACTTTTAACTCCACCCTCAATCGCTTCTAAACAAGCATCTACTTTAGGTAGCATTCCTCCACTTATCGTTCCGTCTTTTTTTAATTCTTCGATTTTCTTTTCACTTAGTTTTGAGATAAGATTGCCTTCTTTATCCAAAACACCTCTTGTATCTGTTAAGAAGATAACTTTTTCTGCACCAACAGAAGCTGCTATTTTACTTGCTGCTAAGTCTGCATTTATGTTGTAACCTGGATGATTTACATCATCACCTGATGCTATTGGTGCGATTACAGGGATGAAGCCCTCTTTGATAAGATTCTTAATTACTTTTTTATCTATATGTGTGATTTTACCTACAAGTCCGTATTTGCCATCGCTAAGAGGTTTTGCTTTGATGAAATTGGCATCTTTTCCTGTTATTCCAATAGCTTTTGCACCGTGGTGATTTAAAAGAGTAGTAATCTCTTTATTGATGTTTCCACTAAGGACCATTTCAACAACTTCCATTACAGCGTCGCTCGTAACTCTAAGCCCATCAACAAACTCACTTTTAACTTCCAATTTATCTAGCAAAGAGTTGATTTTTTTACCACCACCATGTACGATGATGGGTCTAAGTCCAACTAAATATAATAGGATAATATCTTGAGCAAATTTATCCTTGAGTGTAGGATTTATCTGTGCAGAGCCACCATATTTTATGACGATAGTTTTTTTTCTAAAACTTTTTATATAAGGTAATGCATCTAGGAGTGTTTTTACTTGTTGGATTTTTTCTACCATCTTTTGTCCTTAAAGGCTTTTAAAAATGGTCTATTTTATCTAAAATCAGCTAAAAAAGTGTTTATTTTGTTTTTGATATCAGCTTTGATGCTTACATGTAAGGTTAAGACGGATAGAGGAATTTCTTTAAATTGTTCTATTTTGACTAAGTCTTTGGTTGTTACAAGAAGTGAAGTTGCAGCATATTTTTCAAGGATACTTTCTAACTCTTCTTTGGTAAAACTGTGATGGTCTGGAAATACCTCTTTTGCCAAGAGAGCATCTGGTAAGTAACTATCTAGCCTACTAGGCTTGGAGATAGCGGTGACTAGAACCATCCTCTTAGTTTGATTTTCTATCTTCACCTCTCTTGTAAAGTCTTCATCTTCTTTTACTACTACATCGCAATAGCGGTACATAAAAGAAGGCTCTCTATAAGCCCCACTAGGCAAACAAAAAGGGAGTTTCGGTTCAGGATTTGGACGTAAGAGGATATCGAGTTTTTTTATATGGGCCTTTGAAAAGCCATCATCTAAAAAAACAAGCTTTGCTCCAATCTCTTTTGCTAGTTGGATGCCATCTAGTCTATCTTCACTTACTATGACAGAGGCATTTGAAAGATTTTTTGCATAGAGCATAGCTTCATCACCACTGATGCGAACATCTTGTAAAATTTTGCCCAGTTTTGAGATAAGAATAGTTCCTTTAGACTCTCTCTTATACCCTCGTAAAACGATAGCTACCTCTTTGTAATCACTTGCAAGAGAAATTAAAAAAGGAGTCTTGCCACTGCCCCCAACGGTTAGATTTCCTATACTGATAACAGGGATTTTTGTATCAACTTTTTTTGCTATAACTCTTTTCAACAAAACAATCAGAGTGTATAAGAAGGATAAAGGTAAAAGTAAAAACGATAAAAAGTATTGGAAGAAGGAGCTTGGGTAGAAAAGATACTCTTCTACCCAAAAGATAAGTTTTTTATACACGGTGTGATGCTATCTCTTTAATCTTTTTACAGATATATTCAACTTCACTATCTTCTAAACCACAGTAAATTGGTAAAGAGAGTATTTGTTGATAGTTATTGAGTGCATTTGGAAAATCATTTACTCTCAGAGAGTATTTGTTTTTATAGTAACTTAGTAGATGTAAAGGTATAAAATGAAGGGCTGTATAGATACCGCTATTTCTTAACTCTTTGGCAAAACCATCACGGTTTTTATCTATCTTGATGATATATTGGTTATAGATATGGTCAGATTTTTTCAAAGGAATAGAAACATGAGGACAGTTATCAAGTTCTCTGTTGTAAATATTTGCTATTTGCTGTCTTCTTTTTATAAATTGTTCATTTTTACTGAGTTGTGCGATAGCAAAAGCAGCATTTAGTTCATTCATATCATACTTCATACCAATATCTACAACATCATAAACATAACCTAGATTGCCGTATCTATCCCAACCATCGCTTACGATTGCATGATTTCTTAAAAGTCTCGCTCTCTCATCAAGTTCAGGATTGTTTGTAGTCATAATACCACCACTCGCAATAGCATTTCTCATTTGAGGAGAAAATCTAAAACAAGTTATGTCAGAACCAGTTGTTCCTATCTTTTTACCATTGTATGTCCCACCAAGTGCTTGTGAAGCATCTTCTATAACTTTTACATCATGTTCACTTGCTAGTTCATAGATTTTGTCCATATTTGCAGCTTGTCCAGCTACATGTGATACAAAGATACCTTTTAATTTTTTGTGTTGACTTTTGTTTAAAACACTCTCTAGGGCATTCATATCCATATTGAAGTCATCTTTATCAATATCAACAAAGATAGGTTCAGCATCAAAATGTCTCACAACTTCTGCCACAGAAGGGAAAGAGTTAACTGAACAGATGATTTTATCACCACGTTTTAAATCAAGTGCACACATAGCAAGATGCATAGCAGCAGTGCCATTAAATGTTGAAACAGAGTGGTTACAACCTATGTACTTCGAAAACTTTTCTTCAAGTTCCTCTACTTTAGAGGATTCCTCCATATTCAACACTTCATTTATAAGTTTTTTCTCTATCTCACCGATAAGAGGCTTATAAAATGGAATTTCCTTCATTTTAACTCCTTCTTTACATCTTTATATCACGAGCGTATAAAAAGTCATGACCAATAGTTCTATGACTTAACTTTGCGATAATTGGTAATTTTCTTTTAAATTGATTTTTATAAATTCTCTCACTTATAAGTTCTATAAGCTCTTTCTCAAATCCAAGCTTTAGCATCTCTTGCTGACTTAGTCTTTCATCGACAAAAGCGTATAAAGCCTTATCGATAATGGCATAAGAGTATCCTAAATCATCCTCATCATTTTGACCTTCCCACAAATCAGCACTTGGTGGTTTGTTGATGATACTATCAGGGACACCCAAATATCTCGCAAATTCAAAAATTTCACTTTTATATAAATCCCCGATGGGATTTATAGCACTTGCTAAATCTCCAAACATTGTTCCATAACCAAGAAGAAGTTCACTTTTGTTGCTAGTTCCTAATACTAGAGCAGAGTATTTTGCTGACATGTCATAAAGTACAGACATCCTCATCCTTGCACTAAAATTTCCTATTCTTAAGTTGTCTTTTTTTTTATCTTGAAAATATGTTTGGACTAAGTCGCCTATGAAGATATTTTGATTTTTGATTTTAAACTTATCACATAACTCTTTAGCATCATCAAAACTACTTTTGGATGAGCTTGTTGAGGGGAGCGTAAAAGCTTGAAAATTTTCTCCAAAAGCTTTTACTGCTAAAACAGCTACAACAGCAGAATCAATACCACCACTAAGACCAATGACTGCATTTTTCAAGCCTGTTTTAAATACTTCATCTCGCAAAAATTTTATAAGAAATTTTTCGATTAATTCGTATTTTTTCACTCGCTCTATTCCATGTAATAAATTTTCATCCATTATACTGAAGAAATTATTAATTAATTCTTTTACATTTAGTTGATTAATTTAAGATTTAACTCTTATGCGATACTATCTCATATTAAAATAAAAAAAGAGACACAATGAATATAAAATCAAAACCAATGGGTGCATATCAAACAAACTGCTATATTGTTGCAGTCGATGGGAAAGAAGTTATAATCGACCCAGGTATCGGTGCTACGGAATGGGTTGTAGCCAATGTAAAAAATCCACTTGCGATTTTAAATACTCATGGTCATTTTGATCATATTTGGTCAAATAAAGAGTTAAAAGAGAGATTGCATATTCCTATTTATACGCCAAAAGATGATGCTTTTATGTTAGAAAATGATCCATTTGGGCAAGGAACACCACCTTCTAAGGCAGATGTTTTGATAAACTTTGAAGATGAAATTGATTTGAATGGGTTTAAGTTTACATTTTTACATTTTCCTGGGCATACTCCTGGATGTAGTGGTATTTTGATACAAAATGCATTTTTTAGTGGAGATTTTATTTTTCAAGGCTCTATCGGTAGAGTTGATTTTCCATACAGCAATCCAAGTGATATGAAAAAAAGTATCAAAAAGTTTTTAGAGATAGAAGCAGATTGGGATATATATCCAGGACATGGAGGAGCAACTACCACAAAGCAAGAGAGGAAAAATCTTCCTATGTGGCTTAGTTATATCTAACTTTCTTCATTTCTTCTGAGGTGTTTGATTTTCGTTTTAAAGATATGGTTTTCTAAAACAACGGCATGAAAAACACCTTCATAAACCCTTATTTCATTGATATAACCAGAAACCTTAATCTCCCTTTTTCTACTATCTTCAAACTTTGCGGTAGCTTCAAACTCAATTAAGTCATTGATCTTTGCTGGAGCAAAGAATTTGGAGCGGGAGCCTATGACGACAACATTGCTTTCATTGACAGCTGCACAAGCAGCAAAATCGGCTGCTCCAAAGATAAAACCACTGTGGATAAGTCCCATATCATCAACAACCATATCTTTTGTAGTTTGCAAAGTTACTTTTGAGCGCCCTTGTTCAAGTTCTATAATTGTTCCACATAGGTTGCTTCTTATACGTCCGTGAGTTTTTAAATCTTCTTTATTATTGTTGTCACTTAAATCATGCAGAGTAGATTCAACGTCATCATTAAGTACATCATCTAAATCTTCTGACATCTCGCCGGTTTGATTTATAAGATCTTTAGCCATTTGTTTTGCAGCTTGTTGCGCCATTTAGCATCCTTGCTTTATCTTTGCGTATATATCGGTTAATTATTTTTTAACTTTAACATATACTCTTTTAGGCGCTGGGTATCCTTCGAGTGTTTTATCAGTATTTTGTTCATCTAAAAAGTCATCTAAACTTTCTCCTAAAATCCACTCAGTTCTTCTTTGCTCATCTAAGCTTGTCGCTTTGATTTCTAAAACCTCAAAAGAACTAAATTTTGCTTTTTCACACCAGTTTTGTAAAGCTTTTATCGTCGGAACGAAATAGATATTTGGAATTTTTGAGTAAGTTTTACCAGGACATAGAGCATAAGGCTCATCGCCATCAATCATAAAAGTATCTAGTATAAGTTCACCATCTTTGTTTAAGCCTTTATAGAGTTCTTTGAGTGTTGCAACTGGATTTGGTCTGTGGTAAAGAACACCTAGACAAAAAAGAGTATCAAACTTGTGCTCATAAAAAGGGAGATGTTCCACACCTAAGAGTTCAAATTTGATATCTGATTGTACAAAGTGATTGATAAAATCAAATTGTAGTTTACATAGAGCGGAGGGATCAAAACCAACGAGCCTTTTTGGCTTTTCTTCTAGCATTTTAAAAAGATAATAGCCATTGTTACAGCCTATATCTCCAACAATTTTATCTTTTAAATTGACATGTGGTTTTAAAAGGTTGTATTTGATATAACTTCGCCATTCGGTATCTATGAAAGTATCAAAAACTTGAAATGGACCTTTTCTCCAAGGTCTTAAGCCAAGAGCTGCTTTGTGGATATGTTCAAGTTCCTCTTTTGTGATGGAAGTTGAGGAGATGCAGATGCAATCTTCAAGCTTACATGTAAGATTTGAAATTGTATTAGGTAAGGCATCTACGATAGCTTTTCTTTTAGCATTGTCTTTCCACTCAAACCACTTTTCTCTCTCATCTCTGATGTCGTCTAAATTCATTGAACCTCTTGCTTTACGTAGTTATAGCTATCAGTGATAGCATCTTTTGTAACTTTTACGATAGTTTTTGCACCTGTTTTGACATCTTCAAACTCAACTGCATTTTTATCACAAGTTTTGTGGTACACACCCATAGAATCATAGTATTCTTTACATGTGTTGTAGTAGTTTGTATCTACACCACGTTCATTGACATAAACGCAACCAGAAAATAAGAATAGCAAAGTTATTAGTAAAATTAATGATGTTTTCATGAGAGTTATAATAGCATTTTAATAGTTAAACATTGATAATATTTAGGAAAAAAGAATGAATGAAATTTTAAAGCATTTTGAAAAGATTGCCTCTACTCCTCATTGCAGTTTTAATGCACATAAATTAAAAGATGAGATTATAAGTTATGCAACAAAACTAGGGTATGAAGTACAGACGGACAAGCATGATAATATTTTGTGCACAAAAGGAAATCCTAAAGTTTGTTTGCAATCTCATTATGATATGGTGTGTATCGGTAATGCCCCTCATATAGAGTTAGAACTTAAAGAAAATATCCTCAAAGCAAAAAACTCTACACTAGGTGCGGATAATGGGATGGGTATGTCTATCATGTTTGCTTGTATGAGTTTGTATGAAGATTTGGAGTGTTTGTTTACAAGTGATGAAGAAGTTGGTTTGATTGGTGCGACAAATTTAGAGTTACAATTAACTTCAAAGTACCTTTTAAATTTGGATGGGGAACAAGAAGATGAGATATATATAGGATGTGCCGGTGGAGTAGATGTAATCTCTACATGTAAGGTTCAAAAACTTCCACTTGGAAAAGAGTATGCTATCTATGAGTTGGTTGTGGAAAATCTCCCAGGTGGACACTCGGGAGTTGATATAGATAAAAATATCCCCTCCGCTATCAAAGTTTTAGCCAATGAACTAGCCCAGCAAGAGGACATAAAACTCTTACATGTAGAAGGTGGAGAGATGAGAAACTCTATCCCTAAAAAAGCAACGGCCATCATCGCAAGTAATCAAGCTATAAAAGTTCATAATGAGATGGTAAAAGTAACCAAAAAAAGCGATTTTCAAAGAGAGTATCTTGAAAATTCAGATACAATCATAAGAGTACTTGATGCTTTTGCTCAGGGAGTTAGAGCTTTTGATAAAGAGTTTATGATACCCTCAATTAGCATCAATCTAGGTAAAATCAGACAAAGTGATGAAAACTTACAGATAGATTGTAATGTAAGAGCGATGAAGGATACTGATTTGGATAGAGTAGCAAAGGA
>DKEY01000177.1:24510-27277 GCA_002469305.1 Sulfurospirillum sp. UBA6810 | reverse complement strand
AAAACCTGAAGAAGATTTTATCAAACTTAAGCTTAATGAAGAAGTTGTGGTAAAAGTTTCTAAAGAATATATAGCGAAAAAAATCGATGAATAAAGGTGGATTAAATTACCGTTTGGTGATTTTTTTCCTTGCGATTGTTTTTGGAGTAGGATTGTCTTTACCGACATTCCTACAAACCCAAAAAGGTGCAAAGATATCTCTTGGACTTGATCTCCAAGGTGGTCTTTACATGCTTTTGGGCGTTAAAACTGACGAGGCAATAAAATCAAAGATAAAGTCGATAGCATCGAGTGTGAAATTTTTTACAGATGATAATGATATCATCATAGATGCATTAAAAATACAAGAAGAGACTATAACACTAGCTCTTTTGGATAAAGATGAAGAAAAAAATCTTGATGAAATGTTCAAAAATATAGATGGCTTACATGTAGAAAAAAATGAGTTAAACTATATCCTCTCTTTAAGCGAACTTGAAAAAGAATCTGTTAGACAGTATGCTATAAATCAAGCAGTTGAAACTATTAGAAACAGACTTGACCAGTTTGGACTTGCAGAACCAAACGTTGCACGTCAAGGTGAAGATAAAATCCTTGTAGAACTTCCTGGTATAAAAACAGGAGAAGATGAACAACGTGCACGAGAGCTTATAGCAAAAGCGGCACATTTACAGCTTATGGCAGTTGATGAAAAAAGAGCTGACAGAGCTTTTAGCATGAGTGAAGCACAAGCTAGAGAGTATGGTGATGTTATCTTAGAAGATGCAAGAAGTTCTCAAACCAAACATGTTTTAAAAGAGATACCTATCTTAGATGGAAGTATGCTAACTGATGCTAAAGTTGGGTTTGATCAGATGAATCAGCCAGTTATCAACTTTGCACTCAATTCAGAAGGTGCTAAGATATTTGGTGATTTTACAGCCAAAAATATAGGTAATCATTTAGCGATAGTTTTAGATGGCAAGGTTTATTCAGCGCCAGTAATTAGAGAGAGAATTGGTGGAGGAAGTGGACAAATAAGTGGTGGATTTAGTGTTGAAGAAGCAAGTGATGTGGCTATTGCTCTTAGAAGTGGAGCACTTTTAGCACCTGTGAAACTTTTGGAAAAAAGAAGTGTTGGACCAAGCCTTGGTCAAGACAGTATCAACGCTAGTATGATGGCTTTACTACTTGGTTTTGTACTTGTTGTAGCCTTTATGGTTGTTTATTATGGTCTTGCTGGTATTATTGCCAATATAGCTTTGATAGCAAATCTATTTATAGTTTTAGCCGTGATGGCTCTTTTTGGAGCTACTCTGACATTGCCTGGTATGGCTGGTATCGTACTGACTGTTGGTATGGCAGTAGATGCCAATGTTATCATCAATGAGAGAATACGAGAGCTTTTTAGACAAGGAAACAGTATAGCTAAAGCCATCGAAAATGGTTATGCCAATGCGATGAGTGCAATTTTAGATGCGAATATAACAACGCTTATAGCAGCAGTAGTCCTTTATGCATATGGAACAGGTCCTATCAAAGGTTTTGCTGTTACTATGAGTATCGGTATCCTAGCTTCTATGCTTACAGCAATTCTTGGAACACACGGAATTTACCAATACCTTTTACCTCGTATAGAAAAAAGTAAAAATATACCACTTTGGTTTGGTATCAAAAAAGAGGGGAAATAATGCAAATATTTTCAAAAGACAAAATCTATGATTTTATGGCTAAAAGCAAATATTTCCTTAGTGTTTCTGTTATTTTTATAGTACTTTCTTATGCTGAAATTTTTAGCAACGGATTAAATTATGGGATAGACTTTGCTGGTGGAACGATTGTTCAAGTAAAGTACGATAAAGTAGCTCCTATTGAGCAGATGCGAACACAGATTTCTGTGGATAAAATGTTTGCTAGTGCTACTATCACAGAATTTGGCTCTCCTGAAGAAGTTGTCATCCGTTTTTTATCATCAAGTGACTCTGTTAAAGAGGATTTGGGAGATAGAATTGGTCAACTACTGCAAGGTACTGGAAATTTTGAGATAAGAAGAGTTGATATAGTAGGCCCAAAAGTGGGAAGTGAGCTTAGAGGACAAGGCTTAATGGCTATGTTGGTCTCTATCTTTGCTATCTTACTTTATGTTACTTATAGATTTGAGTGGAGATTTGCAGTAGCTTCTATCTTGGCTCTTGTACATGATATTTCTATTGCACTAGGGGCTATTATCCTCTTTAAAGTGGATATAAACTTAGATATTTTAGCAGCTCTTTTAACGCTTCTTGGGTACTCACTCAATGATACAATTATCGTTTTTGATAGGATTAGAGAGAGTGTAAAAGAGAGTAAGACATTTGATTTGTTTGAAATTATTAACTTTTCAGTTTCAAAAACACTTTCAAGAACCATCCTTACATCTTTGACAACATTTTTTGTTATCTTGACACTTTTTATGTTTGGTGGAGAGATTATTCATGGATTTGGACTCGTACTTCTTGTAGGTATCGTTGTTGGTACATATAGTTCTATCTTTGTAGCTTCTCCATTTTTAAAATGGCTAAAGTTTAGTGTGGAAGATTACAAATCGAAAGAAGCGCTAAAAGAAAAAAGAAGAATTGAAAAAGAGAAGATGAGAGCACAGTACGAAAAAGGTATTGTGTAAATTTTAGCTTTACATGTAAGGCTAATTCAAAGAGAAATTAAGACGATTCTTCACAAAGTGAAAGCTTTAGTGATTGAAAAGGGGCTGGGCTTTGCCTAGTTCCTTTGAGAAATTAAGACGATTCTT
>DKEY01000177.1:1877-24437 GCA_002469305.1 Sulfurospirillum sp. UBA6810 | reverse complement strand
GCCTAGTCCCTTTGAGAAATTAAGATAAATAAGGAGTTTTTCATGGATTGGGGTAAAGTTATCTATATATTTTTTGCTTTGATGAGCTTAACTACAACAGTTGGCTTTTTGTATGAGCACAATGAAGTTGCTCTTTTTGTAGCAGCTAGCATCAATCTTATATCAACACTTTTAAAAATTGGTGTAAAAAATATACTTTCTGCAGAACTTTTTGCAAGCTCTTTAGTAGCAGATTTGCATCTGATTCCGGCATTTATATTTTTACAAATAGCAAATAACGAAACAATGGCAATTTCACTTGCTATTGGTGCGATAGTCGCAAATATCTTTTCATTGTCGCTTGTTCTAATCGAAGCAATGAAAACGAGAGAAGAATTTTAAGAATTAACTAAAGACGGAGAGAATTGAATGGAGTATAATCCAAGTTTATTAGAGCAAAAATGGCAAAAGTATTGGGATGACAATGCAACAAATGAGCCATCAAATGATTTTTCAAAAGATAAAAAGTATATACTAAGCATGTTTCCTTATCCTAGTGGTAGAATTCATATGGGACATGTGAGAAATTATACAATCAGTGATGCGATAGCTAGAAATTTTAGAAAACTTGGATATAACGTTCTTCATCCTATCGGTTGGGATTCTTTTGGTATGCCAGCTGAAAATGCAGCCATAAAAAATAAAATACATCCAAAAAAATGGACATATGAAAATATAGATTATATGAGAAAAGAGTTAAATTCTTTAGGTCTTTCTTTCTCAAAAAAACGTGAATTTGCAACAAGTGATGCAATTTATACAAAACATGAACAGCGTATATTTATAGAGATGTTCAACAAAGGCTTAGTCTATCAAAAAAGCTCAAATCTAAACTGGTGCGAGACTTGTCATACAGTTTTAGCAAATGAACAAGTAGAAGAGGGCTGTTGTTGGAGATGTGATAACCCAGTAGAACAAAGAGAGATGCCAGGATACTATCTCAAAATCACTGACTATGCTGCCGAACTACTAGAAGATATCAAAACTTTGGAAAAGGGTTGGCCAAGTCAAGTTCTAACTATGCAAGAAAACTGGATAGGAAGAAGTGAAGGTTTGGAGTTTGATTTTGAACTAAGTGAAGCATCAAAGGCAAAACTTGCTCATAAGTTTGATAAATACAGAGTTTTTACAACAAGACCAGACACGATATATGGAGTTACCTATACAGCTCTTGCACCTGAACATCCTATCGTTAACCATCTCATAGAGAACAAACTCTTAAGTGATGAAGATATCAATAAAATCAAAAAAATGCGCTCTGTCGGGGCACGTGATCGTGCAGCTGCAGAAAAAGAGGGATTGAGTTTAGGGATAGATGTTATTCACCCACTTACGGGGAAAAATATACCGATATGGGTTGCAAATTTTGTTTTGATTGAGTATGGTGGAGGTGCAGTTATGGCTGTCCCTGCACATGATGAGAGAGATTTTGAATTTGCTTCAAAGTACGATTTGCCAATCATTCAGAGTATAGAAGTTGCAGGAAAAGTATTTGATGGAAGTTGTGCAACAACTGACTATGGCGTGATGGTTGATGCAGGAGAATTCAGTGGACTTAGCTCTGTTGAGGGTAAAAAAGCGATTATTGAGTATTTTGAGAGTAAATCTCTTGGTAAAAAAGTTATAAATTATAAACTTAGAGATTGGGGAATTAGCCGCCAAAGATATTGGGGGGCACCAATCCCTATGNNACCAGTTGCTTTACCTGAAGATGTCCAAATCAGTGGAGAAGGTAATCCACTAGATACACATCCAAGTTGGAAGCATACAACTTGTCCTACATGTAACGCAAAAGCTAGAAGAGAAACAGATACGATGGATACATTTTTTCAATCTAGTTGGTATTTTTTAAGATATACGACAGATCCTAGTATGTGGGAAGAAAAAGTTTTTGATAAAGCTAGTAGTGATTACTGGATGAATGTTGACCAGTATGTTGGTGGGATTGAACATGCTATCTTGCATCTTTTATATTCGAGGTTTTTTACAAAAGTTTTAAGAGATTTAGGATACACAAAATCAAATGAACCTTTTGACAATCTTCTTACTCAGGGTATGGTTTTAAAAGATGGTTCAAAGATGAGTAAATCAAAAGGCAATACGGTTGATCCTGATGAAATTATCAGCAAGTATGGTGCTGATACTGCAAGATTGTTTATACTTTTTGCTGCTCCTCCTCAAAAAGAGTTAGAGTGGAATGATAGTGCAGTAGAGGGAGCATATAAGTTTATAAAAAGACTTACAGATAGAAGTGAAAATGCTTATAAAACAACAAAACTACCAAGTATAGAACATGCTACGCTTTCAAAAGAAGCTCAATATGCAAGAAAAAAGGTATATGAGGCTCTTAAAAAATCAAACGAAGTATTTAGTGCAGGATATGCTTTCAATACCCTTATCGCAGCTTCTATGGAAGCGTTAAATGCTCTGAATGCTCAAGAAAACAAAGATGTATGGAGTGAGGGATATTTTATCTTACTCAATATTTTAGAACCGATTATTCCACACATTTGTTGGGAATTAAGTGAAGAGTTGTTTGGGCTTAAAAATCTTTGTAAAATAGAATTACAAGAAGAAGTTTTTGATGCCGCTACAATGGTACTTGCTGTAACTGTAAATGGTAAGAAAAGAACAGAGATAGAAGTCAATAAAGATATATCTAAGGAAGAAGTGCTTAAACTTGGAAAAGTTGCTGCTGAAAAGTGGTTGGATGGGCAAACTCTTCTGAAAGAGATTTATGTTCCTAATAGATTAGTAAATTTGGTGGTAAAGTAGATATGAAATTTGGTATTTTTGGGATATTTTTTATTTTGCTCTTAAGTGGCTGTGGTTATAAACCAAGTTCTTATTATGCAAAACAAGTTCTAGGGGATAAGATTTATGCACAAGTCTCTATCAGTAGGGTTGATCCCAAAAATAGTGTTATAATCAAAGATGCCATCAATGAAGCGATATTGACTAGATTTGTAGGCAAATTAACGACTAAAGAGTTAGCAGAGTCTAGTTTTCTTGTCTCCTTTGGTTCTGTGAGTTTTTCACCAATCTTATATGATGCAAATGGATATGTCATCTCGTATAAAGCAAAAGTTAGTTTAAGTATCAAGTTTACCAATAAGCAGGGAAAAACTAGTGCTTTATCAACCACTGGTGAGTACGACTTTCCTATTGAAGCAAATAGTGTAATCTCTGATACAAAAAGATTTGAAGCGATACGCTATGCATCACTTGATGCGATCAATGAGTTTATCTCAACCATATCTGTAAGAGGTATGCAACAATGGCAAGCACAGTAAATGAAATCATAAAAGAGAGTTTTGAAAAGCTAAGAGCAGAACACTTAACTTTTACACCAGATAATTATCAGAGAGTTTTTTGCGAAGTGGCAAAGAAAAAAGGTGTTTTGGTTGAAGATTGTCAAAAGGTAAGCAAATATATACAAAAGCTAGATACAAAACTATCAGCTGAAGCTAAAAGTAAAAATATCTCTACGATTGATGAGTTATTGGTATTTTTTATCTCTAGGTTAAATAGAATCAATGAAAATGAAGCCCAACAACTTATAAGTTCTCTTTTACTTCTCTCAAAACGTATATTGCAAGCTATTTCGATACTCCACAATAAAAAAGCAACAACACTGGCAAATGCTTCGATAGACCGCTTAGAGTCTAAACATGATCTAAAGTCAATAGAACTTATAAAAGATAAGTGGTTTGAATTTGTTTCAAGCTATGATGCTGATTTTTTAAAAAAACTAGATAGATTTGGTAAGGTAAATAAGGAAGATTTGGAAAAGTTAGTCCATGATGTGACAAACCTTCTCTCTTTTGATAACAATAGTGATATATATAAAACCATAGCACCACTTGTTGTTGCCACGCTTACGCCCTCTATCGCATCAAGTATGAATGATGATTTGGCTACGATAAGCTATGAGCTGAGAAATTCTCCTGAATCTCTGGCATCACAAGCTATGCAGCAAGAGATTAAACACTTTATCAAAAAAAGAATAGAGTTAGATAAAGCAGAAGTAAAAAATAGGATTTCAACACTCGATAAAATCCTTGATGAAATCAATAAAAAAATCTTTGATTTAATTGACAGTAGCGATATAAGTAACGAACAAGTCAAGGGAATTAAAAAAGATTTAACCAGTATAAACTTTTCAAAAGATAGTTTTGAATCCATCCAAGCAAGACTTATACATATAGCAACTTCGCTAGAGTCTGAGACAAAAAGTTTAAGTGCGAAGATGAATGAAAATCAACAAACTATCAATAAATTGCATCTTAAAGTTAAAAAACTTGAAACAGCACTTATCAGTGCAAAACAAGAGAGTAAAGAAGACTTCTTAACAAATGTAGCTACAAAAAGAGCCTTAGCAAATGAGTTAAAAAGAGCAGAAGAAGCTTACAGTAGATACAAGATAGATTATACTCTTTGTTTTTTAGATATAGATCACTTTAAAATGATAAATGACACCTATGGGCATGACGCTGGTGATGTTATACTTGCTTCGTTTGGAAAGATTTTAAGAAAGTATGTGAGACAAGCAGATTTTGTTGGTAGATATGGTGGTGAAGAGTTTTTGGCTATACTCCCAGGTGTAAATTTGGAAGGTGGCGTACATTTTGCTGAGAAGATAAGACAAATTATCGAAAACTATAAATTTATATATAAAAATGAACGTATCAATGTAGCTATAAGCTGTGGTGTTGCACAAAGAGAACAGTGTACTTCATCTGAAAATACACTAGAAGAAGCAGATAAAATGCTATACAAGGCAAAAGAGTCTGGCAGAAATCAAGTAATGCCAAAAATTTAGATATATATGAAGTTATTAGATGCATATTTGGCACAAAAGCCACTCTACTATGACAAAATTGATTATGAGAGATTTCCAAATATCTATCATAAGATACAAAGTTACTTTCAACTTCCTCGTATCATTCACTTGGTGGGTACAAATGCAAAAGGCTCAACAGGAAGAGCTTTAGCTCATATCTTACAAAAATCTGGAAAATCAGTAGGGCATTATAGTTCTCCTCATATCCTAAAGTTTAACGAAAGAATTTGGCTCAATGGCGTTGATATTAGTGATGATATTTTAGAGGTATATCACTTGAAGCTACAAAGCATACTGAGTGAGGAAGATTCGAAAGCACTTTCGTATTTTGAGTACACAACACTTCTTGCAATGCTTATATTTTGTGATGAGTGTGAGTATATAGTTCTTGAAGCTGGACTTGGTGGAGAGTATGATGCAACAAATGTATTTGATAAAGTTTTATCCATAATTACTCCTATCGGTTATGACCATCAAGCTTTTTTGGGAAACACTTTGCAAGAGATAGCAACTACAAAGATAAACAGTGTCCGAGGTGATTGTCTTATAGCAAAGCAGCCTGAAAGTATAGTCTATGAAATTGCACATAACAGAGTTGAGAAAGTAAAATCAAATCTCTATTTTGCGGCTAGTTACCTAGAAGAAGATTTTTATGAAAAACTACTTTTACATGTAAAGAAAAATGCTTATGCAGAATTTTTATTTGATAATTTTGCAACAGCTTTTTGTGCCTATAACCTTTTGGGTTTTGAAGTAAATTTGAAGTTACTTGAGGGCTTAGAACTCTTTGGTAGATGTCAAAAGATAGCTCCAAATATCACCATAGATGTTGGGCATAACCCTATGGCTGCAGAGGCTCTAAAAAGCCAGTTTAATGGTAAAAAAGTAATTTTAGTCTATAATAGTTATAATGATAAAGAGTATGAGCAGATACTTCGTATTTTAAGCCCTATTGTTTTACATGTAGAGATACTTCCTATTGACAATGTAAGAGCATTGCAAAAAGAAAAACTCCATGAAACCCTCGAAAAAGTAGGTTTATCATATAGTGAATTTAGCAAAATACAAAGTGATAAAGAGTATCTTGTTTTTGGCTCATTTTCAGTTATAGAAGCATTTTTAAAGGGAAAATTTGAGAGATAGATTTACTATAACCATATCTGATATAAATGGCTCAAAGCACTATCTGTTGCACCAAATTATAAAAAGATTTGTTTTATATTTTACACTTTTTGTTGTATTTATTATCGTTGCAGGTTCTTATTTGATATCTTTTTTGATAGATGAAGTGAGTGATTTGGAGCGTAAAAAAGAGATAACAGCACAAGAACAGATAGTTTTAAAAAAGAGTAACGATGAGTTGCTTTTAAAAATCCAAGATAAAACAAAAGAGTTTGATGCTATCAAAGAGAAGATAACAGATATAGAAGAGTTAGTTGGGATTAAGCCTTCTTTGGAAGAAGAGGTTGATGCAAGGTTAGATAATATAAGTTTTAACTCCACACAGCAAAAGGTGTTTTTCAGCAATATCCCAAATGGAGAAGTAATCCCTTATACTGGACTTAGTGGAAGTTTTGGCTGGAGAGTACATCCTATCTTAAAAAGTAAAGAATTTCATAGAGGGATTGATCTTCGAGCCAATCTTATGACACCTGTAAAAGCTCCAGCTGATGGCGTTATCGAGTATGCTGGATTTCATAATTCAAGTGGTTTTGGCAATTTAGTTATAATAGAACACAATTTTGGTTTTAAAACGAGTTACGCACACCTAAGTAGTAAATTCCCAGTACCTGCTGGGCAGTTTGTTAAAAAAGGTGATATTATAGGTTATACTGGTAATAGTGGTTTATCGACAGGACCTCATTTACACTATGAGGTTAGGTTTGTTACAAGACCACTTGATCCAAAGAATTTTATGGAATGGAACAGCACAAATTTTAAAGAAATATTTAAAAAGGAGAAAAGGGTCTCATGGCAATCTTTAATAAAGATAATGAACACTCAGTTTCAGCTTCTGAAACAACAATAATAGCGAGTGGAGCAAAAATTGATGGTGTTTTTAATTGTCAATCTAGGCTACATGTAGATGGTGAAGTAAAAGGGCAGATTAACTCACAAAGTATCGTAACCATCGGTAAAAATGGCAAAATCCATGGGCAAGTAGTTGCAAATAGATTGATTGTCAATGGACTTTTTGAGGGTGATGCTAATTGTGATGGCGTTGAAGTTTTGGAGGGTGGTACATTTTTAGGAAAAGTACACTCAAAAGAGCTTATGATAGAAGCGAAAGCACGTTTTGAGGGTGAGAGCAAAATCAAAAAAGATGGTGAAACTCCTATCGTAATGGATAGTGAGGAACAATAAAGATTTGCAACCAGCATGTTATGAATATTTTAAAACACAGACTAATACAAATTTAGTTTGTGTTTCCAACGACAAAGATGCTAAAAAAGCATCAGATGCTATCTCTTTAACAGGTCGAAACAGTTATATTCTTCCTGATTTAAGAGCCTCTTTTGGAGATGATTTACTCTCTTACTCAGAAGAGATACATCAACTGTTAAACACTTTAAAAAAATACTATGAAGACAACTCCTCAAAAAAAGTTATCGTTGCCCCTCTTAGAACACTTTTTACACCCCTTCCTCCAAAGAAATTTTTTCAAACCATAACATTGGAGTTTGGAGGTACTATAAAACTAAGAGAGTTTCAAGAGGAACTTCTACACTGGGGATACAGTGTTGTAGATGTCGTTGAAACATTGGGTGAAGTCTCTTTTAGAGGTGATATCATAGATGTATTTCCGATAGATAAAGAGAGTGCTTTTCGTATTTCTTTGTTTGATGATACGATTGAAAGTATAAGAGAGTTTGACCCACAAACGCAAAAAAGCAATCCAGAAGAACTAGAAAGTATCACGATTCCCCCAGCTCTTTTTGCTCTAAGTCGTGAGGAGTACGAGGGAGTAGAGAGTAAAGTGACACAAATCAAAAGTGATAGCTTTTTAAAAGATATACACTCTCTTGGTATTTGGGCGCTAAAAGATGTTTGTGATGATTACTTTGAAGTTTTTAATATCAAAAAAATCTCTTCTTTAGAAGAAGATATACAAGAACTCTCTTTCTTTGATGAAGCAAAAGCACAAAAGATAGAAAAAATCGAAGTAATTCCTGAAGCAAAAAGATATAAGCCACTTGAGATTGCCTCTATAAAAACTTTTTTGGATTTTCATAAAAAGAAAAAGATAACGATTTTGGCAAAAAGTGAAGTTTTACTTCGCCAACATGATTTAGATGTAAAGCTTGGATTTGTCCAAAGTGATTTGATCGTCAGCATGATAAGTGATGATGATATTATCCTCTCTCTCAATAAAGAGATAAAATCCAAAAAACGAAAACGCCCTTCACTTATCCTAGATGAGCTTAAAGTTGGTGATTATGTTGTTCATGAAAACTATGGGGTTGGTATATTTAAAGGTTTACAAAACACAACAGTACTAGGTTCAACGAGAGACTTTGTCCTTATCACTTATCAAGGAGAAGATAAACTTCTTTTGCCTGTTGAAAACTTGGATGTTATCGATAGGTATATAGGCGATGGCGGGAGTTTGGCTGTTGTAGATAAGCTTGGCAAAGGAAGTTTTCAAAAACTCAAAGCAAAAACAAGAGAGAAACTCTTTGAGATAGCCTCTCAGATAGTAGCAACTGCTGCAAAAAGAGAGATGATAGACTCCTCAGTCTTACATGTAAATGAAAAAGTTTTAGAGTTTCAAAGAGATTCTGGATTTGATTATACTGATGACCAGATAAAAAGTATAGAAGAGATATTTGGGGATTTAAAATCTGGTAAGATGATGGATAGGCTTTTAAGTGGTGATGTTGGTTTTGGAAAAACAGAAGTAGCTATGAATGCCATCTTCTTAAGCGCCATAAATGGCTTTCAAAGCATTATGCTAGCACCTACTACCCTTTTGAGCTCACAACACTACAAATCGCTTTATGAGCGTTTTAAAAAGTATGATATTCGTGTAGAAAAGTTAGATAGATTTACAAGTGCAAAGCAAAAATCTATCATCTTGAAAGACTTAAAAAATGGAACTCTCAAAGTTTGTGTTGGAACACACTCTTTACTTGAAGTAGAGATGCTCAATCCAGCGCTTATAGTTGTAGATGAAGAGCATAAATTTGGCGTGAAGCAAAAAGAGAAGCTCAAAGAAAAAAGAGAAAATGTACATATCCTCTCTATGAGTGCTACTCCAATCCCTAGAAGTCTTAACATGGCGTTAAGCTCTATCAAGCAATACTCTCAGATACTCACACCACCAAATGATAGACAAGATTTACGAACGTTTGTAAAAGAGTACGATGAAAAAGTACTTAAAGAGGCGATTTCAAGAGAACTTAGACGTGGTGGACAAGTATTTTTTGTACACAACCGCATTGCTAGTATAGAGACAAAGAAAAAAGAGTTAGAAAAGCTACTGCCTGGTATAAAAATCCTCACACTTCACTCTCAGATAAGTGCAACAGTCACAGAAAAAGAGATGATGCACTTTGAAAACAAAGAGTATGACATCTTGCTCTCAACTTCTATCATCGAATCAGGTATCCATATCCCAAATGTAAACACCATCATTGTTGATGGTAGTGAAAACTTTGGTATGGCAGATTTACATCAGATACGTGGGCGTGTTGGGCGTGGAAAAAGACAAGGGTACTGCTACTTTTTAGTAAAAGACAAAGAGAGTCTCAGCGAACAATCAAGAAAAAGACTCATAGCACTAGAGTCAAACTCTTATCTAGGAAGTGGCTCAGTTTTAGCGTATCATGATTTGGAGATTCGAGGTGGGGGTAATCTCATAGGGGAAGCTCAAAGCGGACATATAAAAAATATCGGTTACTCTTTATATCTCAAAATGCTAGAAGATGCGATAAATCATCTTTTAAACAAAGCACCAATCAAGAAAAAAGAGGTTGATTTGAAACTCTCTGTGAGTGCTTATATCAACAGTGATTATATAACAGAAGATAGAGTAAGGTTAGAGCTTTACAGAAGGCTTAGTCGCTGTGACAGTGTACTAGAAGTGCTAGAGATAGAAGAAGAGATGCAAGATAGATTTGGGAAGCTTGATGTGCAGACAAAACAGTTTTTAGAACTTATCACCATAAAGATTTTAGCTTCACATGTAGATATAATTTCTATCTCAAATTATGCACAAAATATAACATTAAAAGAGCAAAATGACCAAAGAGTTATCCTCAAAGCCAGAAGTAAAGACGATGATGATATCTTGGCTTGTGTGTTAGAGTACTTACGAGGGAGGGCAAAAGGCAAATGATAGATTGGGATGAGACCTACGCTGCCATCTGGCGCTCAAAAAAAGCGATACTTAAAGAGGTAAAAGAGGTTGATTCTATATCTCTTGATACTTTAGTCGGTATAGAGATACAAAAAAAACAGATAGTTGACAATACAAAAGCTTTCATAAAAAACCTTACATGTAACAATGTTTTACTCTGGGGTGCAAGAGGTACGGGAAAATCATCTCTTATCAAAGCAGTTTTTAACGAGTATAAAAAAGATGGACTTAGGCTGATAGAATTTGCAAAAGAAGATTTGCACGACTTACCTGAAATCATCGATGAGTTAAGAGAATTGCCTTATAAGTTTATCATCTTTTGCGATGATTTATCTTTTGAAGATGGAGACAACTCTTACAAAGGACTCAAACCTATCTTAGAGGGTTCGATAGAACTTCCTCCATCAAATGTTCTTATCTATGCAAGTTCAAACAGAAGACATTTGGTCACTGAGTATCAAAAAGACAACCATCTCACAGTAGTCAGTGACACAGAGATACACTATGGTGACGCAGTTGAAGAGAAGATTTCACTTTCAGATAGATTTGGACTTTGGATCTCTTTTTATCAAGGCTCATTTGCTGATTATCTGCTTATTGTAGATGCTTATTTTAAAGATATAGTTTGTGATAAAGAAGAACTGCATAAACAAGCCAAAATCTTTGCAACTTACAGAGCTTCACGAAGCGGTAGAACTGCAAAACAGTTTTACAACTTTTACTCTCAGATTTTAAGTGAGCAAAAGGCATGAAGATAGCTTTTATAGGGGATATCATAGGAAGACCTGGGCGCGAGATGTTAGCGAAAAAACTCTTACATGTAAGAAAAGAGTACGGTATAGATTTTGTGATAGCAAATAGTGAAAATGTAAGTCATGGCTTTGGTATGATAAGAAAAAATGCAGACGAACTTCTCAAAGCTGGTGTTGATTTTATGACAGGTGGAAACCACACTTGGGATAAAAAAGAGATTATCTCTATGTTTGAAGATATGCCCCTCATCCGTCCGCTAAACTATCCTGAGGGAGTACCAGGAAGTGGTTATAAGGTCGTTGAAGTTTGTGGTGAAAAACTAGCTATTATCAACGTGTTAGGACACTATGGAATGTCTATGGTGGAAAACCCTTTTATCGCAACAACTAGGTGCGTTGAAAGTTTGATAGAAGAGGGTATAAAAAATATCATTATAGATTTTCATGCCGAATCAACAGCTGAAAAAAGAGGGCTTTATATGATGCTCCAAGGCAAAATCAGTGCTCTTTTTGGAACGCATACACATATAGGAACAGATGATTTGAGTGTTGAACTTGGTACTTGTTATGTGAGTGATGTTGGATTGAGTGGCTGTCGTGATAATGTCATAGGGATGGATAAAAATGCTCCCATAAAGCGTATGATGACAGGACTTCCTGCTTCTTTTGATATCCCAAAACAGTGCAAAAAAATCATGCAACTCATCGTTTGTGAGATTATTGATGGCAAATGTATAAGTGCACAAAAACTTAGAGTCTTTGATGATAGAGAAACACTTGTGCAAGAGGCACTCTATGAATAACAGTTTTGAACTTTTTTATGCTTTAAAAAAAGCAGGCTACATCAAACATGAGAGAGAACTTCTTTGGTGGCCTCGTAGCGGAACATTTGATGTCATTGTCGGAACGATTTTAACACAACAGACAAAGTGGGAAAAAGTTGAAAAAAGTTTAGAGAATCTAAGAAATGCAAAAAAGCTAGAGCTTGAAGCCTTGGCAAGTATAGATGTCAATGAGTTAGCAGAGCTTATCAAGCCAAGTGGCTTTTATAATACAAAAGCAAAAACTCTCAAACTACTCTGCCAAAATATCTATGATACGTTTGGAGATTTTGAGAATTTTTCTTTACATGTAAGTCGTGAATGGTTGCTTTCTCAAAAAGGTATAGGAGCTGAGAGTGCAGATAGTATCCTTTGCTACGCTTGTAAACGAGAAGTTATGGTTGTAGATAGTTATATCAATAGACTCCTGAGTGCTTATGGGTATGAGTTTGAGAGTTATGATGCACTTCAAGAGTGGCTTGTTAGTGGTATAGAACAACATATAGAAAAAATCAATGAACTGTATGAAAAAGAGTTTGATTTACACGTGATATATGCAAGATTTCATGGGAAAATTGTAGAGTTTTGTAAAAAAAATATGAGCGGAAAAAAAGTAAATCTGGAAGAGTTGGGCTTAATCTCTTAAGCCCAAAGTTTTTATAAGCCTTTTTCTTTCTTATATTCAACGATCATTGCGTAAGCTTCGTCTTTGAGTCTTAACTTCTCTTTTTTAAGTTTTTCAAGACTTAACTGTTCCATATGCTCACGACCTTCTTCAATGTTTTCGATTTGTTGATCAAGTTCATTATGTTTTTCAAATATCTTTGCAAAGTGCGCGTTTTCTACTTTTATCTCTGATATTATTTCTCTGTATTCATGTAGCATAGTTTTCTCCTCTATAAGTTTATTTATTTTAACACAAAAATGTTTAATATATCCAAAAATCTATGTCAATTACAAAAACAAAAGCTACTTAAAAAAGCAGATAAATTTTAGGGATATATTTTTTACATGTAAAGATTTTCAATCAATATTTAGTTCTAATATTGTGAAAAAAACTCGTCATAGTTGGTAGAAACTTTTGTTTTGAGCTTTTTTAAAATTTATTACCATAACTATTTTTTATTTATAAGTTAAATTAATTCCTATAATACTTATAATAATAAGAACAATAAAGCTTACTCTTTGCAGACTCTTGGATTCCTTATACATATACATTCCAATAAATGCACCTCCTGATGCACCAATTCCTGTCCAAGTAGCATATGCTACTCCCATGGGCAGTACCTGCATTGCATAGGATAGCAACAAAAAGCTAAATCCAAAGCTTATAAAAATAAAAATCAATGTTTGAAGTTTTTTGTCACAATGGAATTGGTTCAGCATCGCCACCCCAAAGATTTCACATATCCCTGCAAAAATTAATGCTATCCACGCCATTATTTTTTCACACCTATAGATAATTTTTCTTCTTTTTGTGATACTGTTTTTAAACCAATGATGCCAATTAATAATAGAAATAAAAATATCAAAGTAATTCCTTTAACAGTAGCACTAAATAAGAGTATATCTGATAAAAAAGCTCCTACTGTTCCCAATCCAACAAAAAGAGCATAAGTGGTACCAACAGGTATTTTTTTATTTGCAAAATTAATTAATACAAATGTAAAAAATATGCTACATACTGTACCTACCCATTCAAAAAGAGAAGATGCATGCTTAAGTCCAATCACCCATAAGACTTCAAAAAAAGAAGCTATAACAATACTTAGCCAATAAATATTTACAGCGCTATGTATGTGCTTCATTTATTTTTCATTCTAACTAGCTCTATTGCTTCTTTCCCACTAAGATGCTCAACCATCACTTCAATAATACAAACCATTTTAAAGTCTTTTTCTATTTCTCGATTACGATCTTCTTCTGGTTGAGAAAATGAGTATTTCATCGCTAATAGTTCTAATGCTGTGCGTATTTCATTAGCATTATCTAAAATATGTGCTTTGCCAAAAGCAATAACACTACGAAAATAACTAGTGTACTTTTGAGGTACAATTTGGTCTTGATCAATGACGCAAAATGAAACTTTTGGATGATTAAGGATAGCATCTATTTTGTGACCTGACTTCGCGCTATGGAAAAATAGCTTACCTTTATTATAAGTATAATTTAGCGGTATTGCATAAGGATAATCATCATCACCAAATACAGAGAGAACACCTGATGTTCCACGTTCCAAAATTTCAAGACATTCATTAGGGGATAAAATTTGTTTTGTACGACGTATAGTTCGAAACATAAAAGACTCCTGAGTAAAATAAGACAAACACGCCAAGAGGTTAAACCTCCCGGGCTTTTATCCCTCCGTGAACCTCTACTCAAGAGGCGATAGCTCTCGGACCAGACGCATTATTGCCGGAACCCTAGCGATCATTTTGATGTGGTAGCAATGAGGTTGTAACCTCAATGACATGTTTTACAGCCAAATTATAACTAAAAATTTACATTTTTAACAAATTTAAAAACATAATTATTTTTTCTCTCAATGTTTTTAATTATTTATACTTTTTTTATACTTTTCAAATAATCTTTTTAAAATAGTTCTATTGTGAAAGGAGAGTATCATGAAATATTGTAGCTTAATTATTTGGGATTAAATTTGTGTTTTGGTTCTTAATGTCTACAACTAAAATAAGGAGGAATTGTGGATTTATCGAAAATTATAAAAATTGCTACAATTTGTGCATTGTGTATTGGGTTTGTATTAGTTATCTGGCTTATCCATGATGCAAAAGCAATATCATATCTTTCGCATGATTCTAAAGCATGTATAAATTGTCATGTCATGAATACTCAGTATGCAACATGGCAACATAGTTCTCATGCTAGAGATGCTCAATGCGTTGATTGTCATTTACCCAGTGATAATTTTATTGATAAATATATTGCAAAAGCAAAGGATGGTTTACACCATAGTATTGCTTTTACATTTCATCAATATACAGATTCTATTAAAATCTCAGAGGATGGAGCAAGAAGAGTACAGCAAAATTGTATTTCATGCCATCCACGGCAATCATCTACAATTGTTAATAATGCTGATATAAATCACAGCAATGAAGATACAAAAAAAGAATATTGTTGGAGATGTCATAGGGATGTGCCTCATGGTAGAGTTCGAGGTTTAAGTTCTGCACCAAATAACTTAGGTGTAAAAGAAATTTTAAAATAAGGAGGATTTATGAAAAAATATATAGTTTTTGTATTGATTATAGTATCAGTTTTTGCGCTTGGCATACTACTTCATGATGTGCAAGGGAAAGTAGAAGAAAAGCAAGCACTCAATCAACCACGTGGTGTACCTGAAGAAGCAGCCAAAAGTTCTGATTGGAAACCATTTTATCCAAAGCAATATGAAACATGGAAAATGACAAGTGAAAAAAAAGATTATGTTGACATGTTAGATGTTAAACCAAAGTTGGCGGTTCTAAGGGCAGGAGAAGATCCAACTGGTGCATGGTTAGGTCATGGAAGAGGACACTGGTATTCAAATATCGATTTGATGTTTAATATCATTACTGGAACACCTTTTAATCCTGAAGATTTAGAAGAATGGCCACCAGCAAGATGTTTATCTTGTCATTCAGGAGATACTTTAAGGTTAATGCAGAGAGATGGCAAAATGGAATTCTATTCTAAACCAATGTCGCATTATGCTCATGAAGCACAAAATCCTATTGGTTGCCAAGATTGCCATGACCCTAAAACAGCAGAGCTTAGTGTTAAAAGAGATTATCTAAACAAAGCATTAGTATCTGCAGGATTAACTGATTTTGAACATTCTACTCATCAACAAAAACGATCTTTAGTTTGTGCACAATGCCATGTTTTATCTTACACGACTAAGGAAGAATGGACAGATAAAGAAGGTAAAAAACATCTTGCGAGAACTATTACTTTACCTTGGGCAAAAGGACTTTCCGTTGAAGAAACTGAAGCTTATTATGATGATCCTAAAAACTTTCCTGATGGAAAACCAGCAGTACATATTGAAAATATCTTTTCTAAAGCACCTACAATTTTGGCTGAGCATCCTGATTATGAATTATTTCAAAAAGGTACACATGCCAAAAATGGTGTAGCTTGTGCAGACTGTCACTTACCATATACCCAAGAAGGTGGTGTTAAATTTTCACACCATAATATAGGCAGTCCTTTAAAAATGATGGACAAAACATGTCTTACATGTCATAAAGGAAAGGAAAAAGAGTTAACAAGCATTTTAAAAGATAAAAAGGAGAGAGTAACGAAACTAAGTAATACTGGTCTAGAAAATCTTTCAAAAGCGCATTTGGAAGCTGCAAAAGCATGGGAAGTAGGTGCTACTGAAAAAGAGATGGAACCTATTTTACAGCTTATAAGAAAAGCTCAATGGAGATGGACATATGTTGACTCTAGTTATGGCGCATATTTTCATGCAACTGATGAAACATTACGTATTTTTGCTGATGCAAATGAATATGCACAACAGGCTAGAATTGAACTTGTAAAAATTCTGGCAAATCATGGTGTAAAAAATTACGTTGCTCCAGACTTTAAAACCAGAGAAGAAGTCTTCAAATACATGAATATACCTGAGAGAGAACAGTTAATCAAAGAAAAATGTGAATGGATTAAAACTACGGGTAAAAAATGGATAGAAGAAGCAAAAAAGAATGGCACTATCAGTGAAGATGTAGAGAAAAAAGATGATGTCTTCACGTGGTTTGACCATATGTGTAAATAAACGATAAGATGATAAAGAGGAAAGGATTCCTTTGCCTCTTTATCTCAAGACAAGAAGAAAAGCAATGATAGAAAAAAAGAAAGTTTATGTCATAACGGCAATAATAGGCGTAATACTGTTTTTTTATTTACTTCTCATATATATTAACTATGACTCTAATAAAAGAATGATGGAAAAACTTACACAAACAAATCAAATAAGCATGGTTAAATTTTATAAACAAAGACTTGACGAATGGATATCTTTTAAAAAGAAGATTATTTCTTCTACAGTAAAATCTTTAAAAGATTTACGCCCTATTAAAGATTATAAAGAAATTAGAACTATCATCCAAAATGCAAGTACTATAGGAGATTTTGATAGTGTTTATATTGGATACGACAATGATGTATTTATTTTAAGTACAGATGAAAAAATTCCAAATGGTTATGTAGCAACACAAAGGGATTGGTATAAAGTGGCTATGGAGAGTAAAGATACTGTTGTTACTTTGCCCTATCAAGACGCATTTGCTGATAAAAAAGTTCTTTCAATTGTGTCATCATTTGAAAATCATGAAATAAATTTTAAAGCAGTTTTATCCGCTGATTTAAAATTGGATACCATCCAACAAGAAATTCTTAAAATAAACAAAACGCTACAAGGCTTTGCATTCTTGATAGATAAACTAGGAAATATTATAATAAGCCCTTACGGTTCTAACCTTACTATATGCAAAGAGTGTATACCCGCAATTGCAACTATTCTTCAAAAAAAACATAGCTCACAATTACAATCTTATAAATTTGGTAATCAACAATATATATTGTTTTATGAACCATTAGAAAATAGTGATTGGATTTTTGCTATGACTTTAAATGAAAATCAAATTTTTAAAGAGTTAAATCAAAAATTTTTAAAAAATATTTTTGTGGCTATTATTTTTGCAGTTTTTGGAATCGTTGGTTTTTATTTCTTTCTGTTTGTAACAAGAAAATACTCCTCTTATAAGCGATTATTAGATTGTTTTGCTCATAGTACAAGCCAAGCTGTTGCCATTATTGATTTAAACTATAAAGCTCTATTTTTAAATTATCTCTTTCAGGAATTTGTACCTTTGGATAATGGGAAGAAAATCAATGATACTTCAGATAAAAATTTTAAAACAGAAGAGCAAAGTATTCTTTATAATAAGATACTTAAAAGTCTCAAAGAAGTAATGGAAGTTTCTCAAAGCATAAAAATTGATAAACTCATTCTTCCATCTGTTTCAAAATGCTTGGTTATACAATATACACCGTTAATTGTTGAGTCGTCTAGGATAGAGGGTTGTATTGTAACGATAAATGATGTTTCTCATGAATATATTTTGGAGCAGCAAAATAAAACAAATGAGCAGATAATGCTACAACATAGCAAAATAGCTGCAATGGGAGAAATGTTAGTTGCTATTACTCATCAATGGAGACAACCTATTTCTGCAATGCTTATTCTTGCAGGTATGATAAAAATGAATCTTCAAGATCAAGAAGAAAAGAATGTTTTTGTTTATAAAAAAACCAAAGAAATTATACATATCATTCAGTTTTTAGAGCAAACAATGCATTCGTTTAAAGCATTTTATCAACCTCAAAATAAACGTGAAAATATCCATTTGGATCATGTTTTGCAAGAGGTTATGCTAATTATGAAACCAATTTCACAAATTAACAATATAGAGCTACTTCTTGAATATCAAAAAAATGTAGATTATTCTCTTATTTCCTACCCAAATTATATAAAGCAGATTGTTATTAACTTAATTTCAAATGCAAAAGATGCTATTTGCGAAAAAAGTACTCAAGATAACTCTTATATCAAAATCTTATTAGAGCAGGACAACGGCTTCTATTGCATAACAGTACAAGATAATGGAATAGGAATATCAAAAAATTTTATCGACAAACTGTTTCAAGAGATGCAAACAACAAAAGGAGATAAAGGGACAGGTAATGGACTATATTTATGCAGACTTCTAGCAGAAAATAAGCTAAATGGAACTATTGTTGTAGTCTCGACATCGAACCCTACTATTTTTGAGATCAGAATAAAGAAGGATTAATAGCTATGGATAAAAAAGCATTGAAACTTCTAAAGCATTTAGATGTTCTTATTCTTGAAGATGATCAGTTTTTAGGGCGTACTATTCTCGAAGCTCTTGAACCTTATTGTAATTCTGTACAATTAGCGAAAGATGGCGAAGAAGGTTTGGATTATTACTATCAGAATATCTTTAATTTGATAATTACAGATATTAATCTTCCTAAAAAATCAGGAATCAAGGTAGCCCAAAACATTCGACAAAACGATCAAGATATTGTAATTGTCTTTTTAACTGCACATGATACGGAACAAAATATTTACTCTGCAATAGATATAGGAGCATTTGCATTTTTACACAAGCCTTTTCAATTAGAGCAACTGTATAACACTTTACTTATGTCTATCAGTAAAATATACACAGAATCAAAATATTTTGATTTAGGAAGAGGATACAAATATAATCTGAAAACTAATAAGCTTTTCTATCTTGATGATGAAATTCATCTTACAAAGACAGAATCTCATCTTTTATACATATTCATAAAAAATATTGGGCAAGTTATTACTTTTAACAGCATAGAAAAAAATGTTTGGTATGAAAAACAAGCAACACCAGATACTATTAGAATGTATGTTAATAAGCTCAGAGCCAAATTATATTATGAATTAATCGAAAATATCCAAGGCTATGGATATAAACTTGTTCCACAACTATAAATTTAAAAAAAGGGAAAAATATATATGCATGCATTTTTATCAGGCTTTAGTCTCACTATTTCACTTATACTTTCAATCGGAGCGCAGAATGCTTTTGTTTTAAAACAAGGTATAAAAAAAGAACACATATTCATTATATGTTTTATTTGTGGACTTTCCGATGCTGTTTTGATTTTTTTAGGTGTTTCAGGATTCGGATTTTTAGTGGAAAAATTTCCATCAATAGAAACCTTGGCTCGTTATGGAGGTTTTACTTTTTTATTTGCTTATGCTTTAAAAAGTTTCTACTCAGCATATAGTATGTCGCATCAATTAAATCCAGAAGGAACAGCTCCTAAATCATTATTTAAAACTGTGCTTTTAACTATTGCTTTTACATGGTTAAATCCCCATGTATACCTTGATACAGTACTTTTACTAGGTTCTTTTTCAACAAAATTTGGGGACATGGCTCCATTATTTGGTTTTGGGGCTATGACCGGTTCTTTTATCTTCTTCTTTACTCTCGGGTATGGAGCAAGAATTTTAGCGCCACTATTTAAAAAACCAAAATCTTGGAAAATACTGGAATTTATAATTGGGTGCATAATGCTTTTTCTAGCAATTATGTTAATTGTATAGCTATAGAGAAGTTCCCTTTTTAAATTGGTTTATCTATAAGGAACACTCCAAATAATCTTTTTTCGTTTATCGTAAACTCACTTTTTTGTAAAGTTCTGTTTTGTCCAACATGTTCACCATTTGTATAGATATGACCTACTTTATATTTGTATCTCATCATCTCAGGAGCTATGAGTTGAGAATAAAATCTATTTGTTTGGATATGTCGAAAGATAGCTTTGTAGTAGTTTGGATGTTCTTTGATATTGATATCAGTTACAATGACAAACTCAAATGGTTGATTAGGAAAATTTGAAAAGAAGTCGAGGATTGTTTGATTGTTTGTTGACAAATTTCAATCCTCCTGTAACATTTTTTATTGTCGAATAACTTTTGTTCTTGTAAATGAAAACTATGTTCTATAATCTGCATTTATCTTGACATACTCATAACTCAAATCACAGCCATAAGATGTAAATGAAGCATCCCCTATGTTGAGGTTACATGTGATTTTAAAACTATCTTTTTTCATCACTTGCGCTGCTTTTTGCTCAGCCTGTGCATCTAGGCTTGGTTGCTCTTTTGAGTAGACTAAAACATCATCATAGTGTATGACAAGTAACTCTTCGCTACACTCTATCTCACTTGCACCTATAGTAGAAGCGATACGTCCCCAGTTTGGATCTTCTCCAAAGAGAGCTGTTTTTACAAGCAGAGAGTTACTGAGTGCTTTTGATGCTTTTATCGCATCTTCTTCGCATCTAGCACCTTTGACTTCAAAGGCTACTACTTTATTTGAGCCTTCGCCATCTCTTAGGATTTCAAGGCTTAAGTGCTTTGTGATTTGATTGAGTGCTTCTTTGAAAGCTTCTTTGTCATAAACGCCACTTTTTTGTGAACTCATTAAAAGTACAGTGTCATTTGTAGAAGTATCTCCATCAACACTGATAGAGTTGAAAGACTGGTCAATACTTTGTATCAAAAGCTCATCCATGTCAGCTTTCGGGATAGCTGCGTCAGTGAGGATAAAGCAGAGCATCGTTGCCATCGCAGGATTTATCATCCCTGCACCTTTACAGATAGCTGCTATATGAAAAGAACTTCCATCCTCTAAATCAACTTTGAAACAAATCTCTTTTTTAAAGCTATCCGTTGTCATGATAGAGCGAGCTGTTGCATCTGAGTTTTTTGAGTTAAAATCAAACTTGTCAAAAGCTGTTGCGATTTTTTCTATATTGATTCTATATCCGATGACACCGGTTGAGCTCATGATAGGGTTTTGGATGCTTGGAAATTTTTCTTTGAGTTTGCCAAATAGAGTTTCTATATCTTTTACACCCTGTTCGCCTGTCATTGCATTTGCATTTTTGGAGTTCATGAGGATAAAGTTTGTTTTAAAACCTTTTGGATAACGTAAAAAGTGCTTTATAGGAGCAGCTGCAAATCTGTTTCTTGTAAACACAGCAGATACCTCGCATAGCTCATCACTTCTGATAAAAGCTACATCCCCGTCAGTTTCACTCTTTTTCATACCAACATTTACGCCATTGCAGTAAAAACCTGCAACATTATCAAATCCATTTTTAATAGGGAATATATCAAACATATTTTAACTCTTCTGGTTTTTGTTTTTTTCTTATGATTCTTTTTGTAGCTCTGATACTCTCGCCAGTACCAATGACAAGTAGCTTACTTCCTGTTCCTATGAGGGTATCTCCTTTTGGCATCGGGATAAACTTGTCTTTTGCATCACGAATACCTACGATAGAAACATTTGTTATATCTCTTAGATGTGCCTCTTTTAGCTTTTTAAATCGCATCCAAGAGTGGTCAGGTACCGTTATCTCTTCCATGTCGATAGGTGCATCTTTTCTGTATAAAAGCTTTTCTAGCATATTTTCCATATCAGGTCGCAGACTCATAGCACTTAGTCTTTCAGCCATCAGCCTAGTCGGGGAGATAACAGCATCCGCTCCAAGTTTTTTGAGTTTATCTATATCTCTTGCATTTGTAGCACTCGCCATGATATAGTAAGGTCTTTTGAGTTCTAACTCTTTTTCATACAATCTTGTAGAAGCTATTTGTGCAATGTTATCAGCTACATTTTCACTAAGAGTGATGATACCTTTTGCGCTTGAGAGGTAAGATTTTAAAAGTGCCATCTCTGTGTGAGGGTCTTCTTGGACATAGTAGGGATACTTATATGTTTGCGCAATTTCAGCTAAGTTTTTATTTGGAGAAACAACTACAAAAGGGATATGATTTTCTCTAAATTGTTTTGATAGCTCTATTGTTATGTCATTGTGATGGCAAATAACAAAATGGTTTTTAAGTCTAGCGATTCTATATAGCATTTCTCGCTCCTTTATTATTTTGACAAGTTCACCTTTGTTTAATACTTCAACCAAGATACCGATAGAAAAGGAAAAGAGTCCAAATCCTAGTATGATTAAAGTGATAGTAAAGAGTCTTCCAGCTGGAGAAATTGGGGCTATTTCACCAAATCCTACGGTGGTAAATGTTATACCAGCTTGGTAGAGTGCATCAAGAAGTGAAAATCCATCTATGATGACATAACCAAG
>DKEY01000177.1:0-1864 GCA_002469305.1 Sulfurospirillum sp. UBA6810 | reverse complement strand
TTGTTGATATAGCTCAGTATTTAAGTCTATATGAGGGGTTGCTCTTGATGACCAATTAAGAAGTTTCTTAACCTTATCTATAAATGACACCTAAAACCCCTGATTGAGAGTCAAAGGGGATTAAGCGTTTTTCTTCATCGTTCTAAGCGTAGACGCCGCAACCTTGATCTTTGTTGTTGTACCATCTTCTAAAGTAACTCTTACAGTTCTTAGGTTTGGTAGGAATCTTCTTTTTGTTTTGTTATTAGCGTGGCTCACGTTGTTACCAACCATAGGGCCTTTGCCAGTTATAGCACATCTTCTTGCCATGATAGTTTCCTTCAAAATTTTTTGGGATTATACACAAATTAAGCAAAATATATACTTAAATTTTAGGTTAAAACATGTATATGAAAGCTGTGATTATAGCACAATTTATATAAATAATTTATGAAATTATAAATACAAACATAGTACAATAGTTAAAGACAAAGTGAAAAAGGTTGTGAGATGCTTTCAAATTCAACGATAGAAGAGTATATAGATAACGTACCACCAGTTCCAAAAATCGTAAAAGAGTGCATAAAAGCTATAAATGAAGGGGATTTGGTTCATGCCGCTGATATAGCATCACAAGATAGAGCTTTAGTAAATTATCTCCAACTTATAGTCAACAAACCTATCTTTGGTTTTAGAAATGATATTTCCAATGCAAGACAAATTTTTGGCATTTTGGGGATATACAAAGCTAGACAGCTTATTTATAGCTACTATATCCTTCTTTTACTTCCCAAAAAATGGGAAGTTTTTGACTTTGATTCGCATAAATTTCAAGATTTTCAAGCAAGATTGATTCATCATTGGTCAAATATAGTAGCACATATAAAAAATGAAGATAAAGAGCTAGCAGGAGCCATCACTATTATCCCTGCTACTTTGATAGTATGTGAAATGCTTTTTCGTGATATCAAAGATACAGTAAATCTTTTAAAAGAGAAAAAAAACTTGAGTTATGAAACAATCTTGACAAAGATGACAGGACGTACACTTTTTGAGATTGCTTCACTTATAGCAAAAAAATGGGAATTTTCGCAAGATATAGTCTCTCTTATAAGAAGTATCCCTGATACAAAAGAGGGTGTTTTTGGTGAACACGCTTTGGCAATAGAATATATGAGGCTACTTTTGATTTATGAGATGAGCAGACCTGTTATGATACAAAGTGGTTTAAGTGATTTATTTGACTTAGAATCTGTTTTAGATGATAAAGTAGTAGAGTCTTTTTACGAAATAGTACAAGAGTAATAGCAAACTATGAAACCTATTTTAAAACAAAAAGTAGCTTTTTTTCATCCATCAGGATTTATAGATGGGGAAAATGCAACAGATATAGTTACTCCTTTGGATATTGACCATCTTACAGGTATTCGACCTGAGGGCATTTTTATATCTTTGAAAAAAGTTGTCTTTTTCAATAAAAAAGGTATCTCAATCTTGATAGAAGCGTTGCAAAGAGTAAGAGATAAAAATGGTGCGATAATAGGCTTTTGTGATTATAATGAAAAAAAGTATAAAATGATTCAAGAGATGTTTAAAGCAGATCTTTACTTTTCATTATTTGATACGGTAGATATTGTATTGCTTTTTGTTGGAGATGATTTAAAAAATCCACTTGATAAAAAAATTATAGTTTACAATGATAAAAATGAACAAAAAAATCAGTTAGCAATAGAATTGTATGAGCGAGGATTTTCCCCTGTTGTAGCAAGGGATAAAGCAGAGTTTCTTACAAAAAGAAAAGAAGCCGATTATATTGTAGAACACTCCTACTTAGGCAATTTAGATAAAACACCAATGGTATTTATAAAAGACAATGTCATCGTAT
>DKEY01000144.1:3866-5904 GCA_002469305.1 Sulfurospirillum sp. UBA6810 | reverse complement strand
TCATACGACCAGTTTTTGGATCAACAGAGAACTGAACGTTACTTCCACCTGTATCAACACCGATTTCACGTAAAATTGCAAAAGAAGCATTTCTCATCTTTTGATACTCTTTATCTGTGAGCGTAAGTGCTGGGGCTACTGTTATAGAATCTCCTGTGTGTACACCCATCGGATCAAAGTTTTCGATAGAACAGACGANNATCTCATACTCTTTCCAACCAAGCAGTGACTCTTCTATAAGAATTTCTGTGATAGGACTTATCTCTAAACCAGTTGCAGCCAACTCTTTAAACTCATCTATATTATAAGCCACACCACTACCACCACCTGCTAGGGTGTAAGAAGCTCTTATGATCAGAGGAAATCCTATCTCATCAGCAGCACTCATAGCTTCGTCCATATTATAGGCATATCTACTGATAGGTAAATCCATGCCTATCTTTATCATCGCTTCTTTAAATGCTTGTCTATCTTCACCTTTTTTTATCGCCTCAGGATTTGCTCCTAAAAACTTTACACCCTCAAGCATACCTTTTTCATGCATACTCATAGCAGCATTAAGAGCAGTTTGTCCTCCCATAGTAGGTAAAACTGCATCAACTTTTTCTGCTTTTATAATTCTTGATATCACTTCTTCATTGATTGGTTCTATATATGTTCTATCAGCGAATTCTGGATCTGTCATGATTGTAGCTGGATTTGAATTGACGAGAACTACTCTGTACCCTAACTCTTTTAAAGTTTTTGCTGCTTGGGTTCCTGAGTAATCAAACTCACATGCTTGTCCTATAATTATAGGGCCTGAGCCTATTAAAAGTATTGTTTTTATATCTTCACGTTTTGGCATTTACCGTTTCCTTCTTTAGCATTCAATCCAATACCATTGTTGGTTCTGGATTCAACTCTAATTTTGTTTGATAATATAATAGTAAGCTGGGATTTCCAAATTTACATATGGTTTTATCACAGCAGTTTTTGACAACTCTTCTTCGATAACATTTGTTACAACGCCTACTCGTAGACCCTTAAAAAATATCCCATCAAGCCCGCTTGTAATAACTTCATCACCAACTTGTGGATGCATCCACAATGGAATATACCTTACATGTACCTCTTTTTTCTTACCAAACACAACTCCTGGTATATTTTGTTCACCAATATACACAGAAAATATAGCCTTTGGGTCACCCATCAAAAGAGCAAGTGGATTTCCATCTTTTTCGACTACTATACCTGCACTGTTTCCATTGTACACTAATCCATAAAGTTTACTTGCATTGAAATCTTGATAATCTATCCAAACTTTATAGTAATCATTCAAATTTGCATAAGAGAGTGCTCTTACTAATTCTAAAGAAGGAGCATATTCACTCATATCCTCTTTCTTTAGGTAATCATTCAATCTGTGTGAATATGCTGTTAAAAGGGTGGCAGATTCACTCAGTTTTATGTTTTTTTCTCTAAGCGCTCTTATCTCATCTACTTGAGAAAAGTGCTCTTTTATACTATCTTGGATTGTCTCTTTTAAATCTATGTACGTATTGATGATAAAATTGGTGTTTTGTGTAAAAACACCTCTTGCCTCACTACCATACTTTAGAGAAATTGTAACAAACAATCCAATAAGTATAAAATACTTTAATTTATTCATTCGCCAAATGTTGTAATAATTGAATCTCTTCTAATGCCTTGCCTGTACCTTTTGCAACAGCTAAAAGTGGCTCATCTGCAACAAATATAGGTAATTTTACAATATCCGCTAGATATTTATCTATCCCTCTGATTAATGCACCACCACCTGTTAAAACTACACCATTTTCAACTATGTCCCCAGCAAGGTCAGGTGGCATAACTTCTAAAACATCTTTGAGTGCATCTGCAATTTCTTTAATAGGCTCTTTCATAGCATCTCTTACATCTTCACTTGTAAGTTCGATTCTACTTAGTAAGCCACTCACTTGATCACGGCCTTTTACCATCATAGAAAGAGGTTCTTCTTGAGAAACAGCTGTTCCTATCTCTATCTTGATCTCTTCAC
>DKEY01000144.1:0-3836 GCA_002469305.1 Sulfurospirillum sp. UBA6810 | reverse complement strand
GCTGTACGGATTGATTTTGAGATAACAAGACCACCAAGAGATACAACACCAATCTCTGTTGTACCGCCACCAATATCAACAACCAAGCTACCTTTTGGTTCACGGATCGGTAAGTCTGCACCAATAGCTGCTGCCATAGGCTCTTCTATCAAAAACACTTCACGTGCACCTGCACTCATAGCTGATTCTCTTACCGCTTTTCTCTCTACTTGTGTTAAACCATAAGGAACACAGATAATGATACGAGGTCTTAAAAAGCTTTTTCTTTTATGTGCTTTTTCGATGAAGTAACGTATCATCTTTTCAGTCATATCAAAATCAGCAATAACTCCATCTCTCATAGGACGGATTGCTTCTATATCTCCTGGTGTTTTTCCCACCATGTTTTTAGCTTCTTTTCCTACTGCTAAAATCTTTTGTTTACCATACTTATCGCGTTGTACTGCAACAACTGAAGGCTCATTTATGATAATTCCTTTGCCTTTGAGTAGTACGAGAGTATTTGCTGTACCCAAGTCTATACTCATATCACTCGAAAAGAAACCAATTAACTGATCAAGAATCATTCTGCATACCCTTTATTAACATTTATTTATCCAAATTTCTTCTTTGTCTTAAACAAGTTCAAGACAAATTCATCTCACTCTTGTGCTTGCACTCTCTTTGAGAAAGCTTTGCCTTTGGCAAGAACTCTCTATCTTAGAAGTCAATATTGACTCCTATGCGCTCTTTTTATTTTTTTTGATATACAAAGGTTTTTCTCCCTTTGTTACCACATCTTTTGTCACAACTACTTCATAGCCTGCAAGTTCTGGAAGTTCATACATCACATCTGTCATCATCTCTTCCATGATACTTCTAAGTCCACGTGCACCTGTTTTACGTTTAATTGCCAATGCCGCAACTTCTTCTAACGCCTCTTTTTCAAAACTAAGTTCAACATCATCGATAGCAAAAAGTTTTTTATACTGCTTGAAGATAGCATTTTGAGGTTCAGTTAAAATTCTCACCATATCTTCTTTTGTTATCTCATTTAAAGTTGCAAGAACATGTAAACGCCCTATAAGCTCTGGAATTAAACCATAATGTACTAAATCATCTGGTTCAAGTATCTCAAATAATTTAGAATCTTCACTTTTAGCACGTTTTTCTTGGTCAAATCCAAGAACATTTTTTCCAACTCTTCTTTTTATAATTTCACCCAAACCATCAAAAGCACCACCACAAACAAAAAGAATGTTTGATGTATCTATTTGTATAAACTCTTGATTTGGATGTTTTCTTCCACCTTTTGGTGGGATATTGACAACACTTCCTTCGATGATTTTGAGAAGTGCTTGTTGCACACCCTCACCACTCACATCTCTTGTGATAGAGCGGTTTTCACTCATACGTGCAATTTTATCAACTTCATCTATAAACACTATGCCTTGTTCAGCTCGCTCAACATCACCATCAGCTGCTTGAAGTAATCTTGTTAAGATATTTTCAACATCTTCTCCAACATATCCAGCNNATGGCAATAGGCACATCTAAAAATCTAGCAAGTGTTTGAGCCATAAGAGTTTTACCACTCCCTGTTGGACCAACTAGCAAAATATTTGATTTTGAAAGCTCTGTATCATCCTCTATCGCGTTATGTCTAAAAATTCTCTTATAGTGATTATAAACGCCTACTGAAAAAACTTTCTTTGCTTTATCTTGACCTATAACATACTGATCTAAAACTTTTTTTAACTCTTTTGGTGCTATTAACTCTTGGTCTAATAGCTTTGTTTCACTCTGCTCTTCTTTTAAATCACCAAAGAAAATTTTGTGAGCAGAGATAACACAATGTTCACATATAAAAACATCTTCTCCAGCTATTAGTCTTGTATCAGCTCCTTCCCTTGAGCCACAAAAACTACACTCTCTATTTAACATTACTGCTTCCTCTCATAAGGTATCCCGCGAGTTGTCTCAACGATAAATTGACACATCTGACGGACTTTTTGGTTTGTCTCTTTTTCAAGAAGTTCATTTGCTACATCTTTAATAGCTCTGTTGCTTCTAAAAAGTTCCCTATATGCATTTTGCAATGCTCTTATATCTTCTTTTTCAAATCTTCTTTTTATCCCTACTGCATTCAATCCTTTGACTACAGCACGATTTCCCTCAGCCAAACAAAATGGTGGTATATCTTGGCTTATAGCGCTCGCTCCACCTATCATACAACCCTCGCCTACTTTCACAAACTGATGGATTGGGGTCATGCCCCCGATAACAGTAAATGAGCCTATCTCAACATGTCCTGCCAGTGTTGCATTATTTGCCATGATGACATTATTGCCTACTTTACAATCATGTGCGATATGCGAGTAAATCATGATAAAACAATTATCACCGATGAGAGTTAATCCCCCACCTTTTTTTGTTCCAGCATTGACTGTCACAAATTCACGAATAGTACAATTTTTTCCTATCACGACTTTTACATCATGCTCAGGAGTATAGCCTGTATCTTGTGGTGGCATCCCGATGATAGCATAAGGAAAAATTTTTGTATTTTCCCCTATGTTTGTATCACCATAGACTCCAGCACCTTGCATGACTTCAACACCACTTTGCAAAACTGCTTTGCTGGAGATAAAAGCATAAGGTCCAACTTTTACATCATCTGCTAATTTTGCACCCTCTTCTATAATCGCACTATTGTGAATATTTGCCATTTATTTGTCCACTATCATCGCTTTTAATTCTGCTTGACATACAAGCTTATCATCAACATACGCTTTGCCATCAAGTACCCAGATATTGCCTTTGTGTTTTATAACACTTAGTTTATACACAAGTCTATCACCAGGTTTTACAGGTGAGCGAAACTTTGCATTATCGATACTCATAAAATAAACTACTTTATTTGAAGCATCCTCTTGTCCATCAGCATCCATGCTTTTAAATGCAAGCACACCACCAGCTTGTGCCATACCTTCTATGATCATAACACCAGGGTAGATAGGATGGTCTGGAAAATGTCCTTGAAATACATGCTCACCAATAGTTACATTTTTAAATCCTTCGATAGACTCACCAGCAACTAAATCTGTAATTCTATCAACCAACAAAAATGGAAAACGGTGAGGTAAAATCTTTTGAATTTCTACAACATCTATGCTCATTCATAACCTTTAAACAAAATTCTACTATTTTATCTAATCTTTACTAAATTTTCTCTAACGTCAGTATATGTTTTAGAGTTTAAAAAGATTTCATACCTCTTTTTTTCTATATCATCAAGCACAATGATAGGATTTAAGCTCTGCAAGTGTGAAAAAGAGAGTTTATTTCTCAAAACAACCTCTTCTTCAAAACTAAGTGGATTTTTCATAAGCTCTTTTACACTCGCATAACAAGTTTGCAAAAGTTGATTTAATTTTTCTACATGTAAGAAAATAATTTCTTCACGGTTAAAATAGCCTATACCCTCATCTATAAAATCAATTTGACCTTTTGTAAAATTTCTGCCAAGAGTTGAAAAGACAAGAAAATAACTAGGAATGACTACTTTTTTTTCATCTTTTACATATGCTCTTAAAAGTCTATAATTCAAAAACTTTTCACGTCGCAGTATGAACTTTTCGTTATTGTTTTCAGACTCTATAACTTTTTTGTATAACTCTATCCTCTGCTCTATGGACGCGGGTAAAATTTGCTTGTTTAAAGGAGACATCAATTCATCTTTGAGTCTGTCTTGATTTTGTCTTTGCACTTCAAGAGCAAAAAGACACCCGCAGTAATTTTGATGATAGAGTTTATCCTCTTTTGCTAGGGCAAATTGCTCACTCGTTCCACCATTG
>DKEY01000056.1 GCA_002469305.1 Sulfurospirillum sp. UBA6810 | reverse complement strand
TTCCTTATGCAAATGAGGGTGAGATAGAGTTTATGATAGCAACTGCTCAAGTGAGTTTTGATAACTTTAAAAACGGTGTTAAAGAGGGTGCTATTATTGTTGTAGAACCAAACTTAGTAACTCCAAGCGAAGAAGATAGAAAAAGATGGAGAATTATAGAAATTCCTATTATTACTATCGCTAAAGAAGAAGTAGGCAATGTTATCACACAATCTGTTGTAGCTCTTGCTATAACTTTAGAGATGACAAGAGTACTTGATTTTGATTTAGTTCAAGATGTTATGCTTTCAAAAGTACCTGAAAAAGTACATGCTGCTAATAAGCTGGCATTTGAACTTGGTATCAAGTATGCGAAAGAAGCTTTAGCATAAAAAATAGATAGAGGTTTTTTAACCTCTATCACTCTTTTTGGAGGTATCAGATGAAAATAGCTTTAAATGGAGCCAATGGCTTTGTTGGAACAAAGTTGAGGCAAGCGTTTGATAATCATGTTGTTTTAGAGCGAAATGATACTCAAGAAGAGATGTTGAAAAAATTGCAAGATGTTGATGTAGTTATCAATCTTGCAGGTGCTCCTATCATCAAAAAATGGACTAAAGAGTATAAAAAAACTCTTTATTCAAGTCGAATTGTTACAACCAAAAATCTTGTTAATGCAATTAATCAAAGTAGCGTTAAATACTTTATATCAACTTCTGCTGTTGGGATATATCCCAACAATGTTCCTTGTAATGAATCATGTGATACATACCCAAAAGACTTTTTATCTACTCTTGCACAAAGTTGGGAAAGTGAAGCAAAAAATGCAAATGTACCAACAGCCATACTTAGATTTGGGATAGTGCTTGGAAGTGATGGCGGTGCATTAAAGCAGATGCTAACACCTTTTAAGTTGGGAGTTGGTGGGATTATTGGTGATGGTAAGATGAAGATGAGTTGGATTGATATAAGTGATTTGATAAACATATACCAGTTTCTTATGGATAAACGTCTTATAGGAACTTTTAATGCCTCTTCACCAAATCCTGTTACAAATTATGAGTTTACAAAGACATTGGGAAAAGTACTTCATAGACCTACTATGCTTCCACTCCCAGAGTTTGTGTTAAAGCTTGTATTTGGGGAAGCATCATCTGTTCTTACAGATTCAAAAGAAGTATATCCCAAAGAGCTTGAAAATGCTGGATTTAAGTTTTCTTATCCAACACTTCAAGAATCTCTCGAACATCTTTTAGATTTCTAAAAAGTTTTTTATTCCTGTAAAAATAAGTTGAGCAGAGAGTGCAGCTAGAACTAAAGCAGTGATTTTGCTAAGAACTATAAGCCCTGTTTCTCCTACTACTTTTTGAATTTTTCCAGAGAGATAAAGCATAAGACCAACGCTTAGTATAGAACAAATAAGAGCAAAAGAACCTATACTCAAAGTACTCACATCTTTCATGCCAGCGCCCATAACCAAGAGTGCACCAATAGTTCCAGGTCCAACAGTTATCGGGATAGCCAAAGGAACAACAGTATGCTTTGATATGTCTGTAGGACAATCAACTTTTTCATTGACATCTTTTTTCATCAACTCAACAGCTGTTAAAAAGAGCAATGCACCAGCACCAATTCTAAATGCATCAAGTGTTATGCCAAACAAATCAAATATATACTTTCCAAAGAAAAGAAGTATGAGACAAGTGATGATGATAGCCATAGTGACTTTAAGTGCAATTTTCTTTGTTTGAGCATCTTCCAAGTCTTTTGTCATAGATAAAAATATCGATACAACAAAAAATGGTGTCATGATAAAGAAAAATTTGATATAAACTGATATGAAAAAAGATAAACTATCCAAAATGTACTCCTAAAAAAAGCAAAATTATAACACTTTTTTTGTAGAATATCGAAATGAATAAAGAAATTAACTACCTTATAGAATTTTTAGCAAAATTAGATATAGCAAATGTATCCAATTTATACGTTGTTATATTGGATTTTTTTGATACACACTCTATTTATATCCCTTCAAAATACGACACTAAAGCTTTACAAGTGCTAGCAAAAAAAAGCGATATAGAACTCAGCAATAATGTAGTAATCCTTTTTAAAAGATTGGATAAAGTATTAGATACAAATATACATCAAGAGATAAAAACTTCAAAAAAACAGCTTTTGGAAACTATCATAGCATCAAACTTTAAAAAGAAAAAAGAGCACTTCGATAAAGTAGAAACAGCAATCTACAAAACACTAACAGCCTATGTGTTTGGACTAACAAGAGCTCTTGACATCTTTTATATATACACTAAAAACAGTGTTCAAAAGCCAGAAGTTTTTATAGAGTTTGCAAATACAGTGCATACTCAGCTTATTGATATGATTTTCAATGACCAAGAGAGAGAACTCTTAGAAGCTAAACTCAAAGAAGTTATGGGTGTTTATCTCTCCTTGTATGCAAGATATCTTTATATATAGATATGAATACTTATGATATTATCATTATTGGAGGTGGTGCATCAGGGATGATGTGTGCCATCACTGCTGCAAAGAACGGTAAAAAAGTACTTTTACTTGAAAAGCTCTCAACACTCGGTGCAAAGCTAAAAGCAACTGGTGGGGGAAGGTGTAATCTAACAAATACACTTTCAAAAGAAGACTTTATGCAAACTTTTGGAAAAAATGGAAGATTTATCAGTGATGCACTAAATGCTTTTGATAAAGATGATTTGATCACTTTTTTTCAGAACATAGGATTGGAAACACATACACTTGATGGCTTTAGAGTTTTTCCGACAACACATAACTCTTTGAGTGTGTTAGATACGCTTTTCAAAGAGATAAAAAACTTACATGTAGAAGTTATTTGTAACTGTGAAATTGAACAAATTTTAACAAATAAAGAGAGAGTTCTTGGTGTTAAAACCTTAGAAGGGGAATATCTATCAAAACATGTTGTCATAGCAACAGGAGGTTTTGGCTATCCTACCCTTGGTGGAAGTGGCGATGGATATCGTTTTGCAAAGGAGTTAGGACATACTGTGAGTACGCTTTCTCCAGCTATGATGCCCTTACATGTAAAAGAAAATTGGGTTGCAAAATGTCGGGCAGATACGATAGCAAAAGCAACTATAAAAGTAGATATGCCAAAGTATAAAAAACTAAAAGCCACAGGAGATTTGATATTTACCAAAAATGGTATTAGAGGACCTGTTGTCCTTGATTTTGCTAGAGAAATTACTCCTATACTACAAAAGCATCAAGAAGTTCCCCTCCTTATAAATCTAACAAAAGGGCTCAATGAAGAACAGATTCGCTTACATGTAAAAAAAGAAGCCCTCGCAAATCCACAACAATCTATCTTAAATATCATCGCAACACTTCTACCTATATCTATATGTAAAGAGTTTTGTAAAGAGTGTGAGATAGATGAAAATATAACATATGCAAAGCTTAATCCACAAAAAAGAGATACGCTCATAAAACTTCTTACTTGGACACCTCTTTGTGTTGTAGGGCATGATGGATTTAAAAATGCTATGGTTACACGAGGAGGCGTGAGTTTAAAAGAGATAGAGCCTAAAAGTATGCAAAGTAAGCTAGTGAAAGGTTTGTATTTTTGTGGAGAAGTCGTTGATATAGATGGCCCTTGTGGAGGGTTCAATCTCCAGTGGGCATTTTCTAGTGGGTATCTTGCTGGGTGTTTAAAGGAGATGTAAAACCTTACATGTAAAGTTTTACATGTAAGATTATTTGAAAAGGATACTTCCTAGTCTGAGCATATTTGAACCACATTCGACGGCTAGTTCAAAGTCATCACTCATACCCATAGAGCAGTATTTTGCTCCTTTGTTTTGTAGCTTTTCATAAATGCCATATGTTGTTTCAAAACTTTTTTGGATAAGCTTCTCATCTTCACTATGAGCACCGATACTCATAACACCTTTGAGATTTAGATTTTTACAAGAAGATTGGATTTGCTCATAAACATCGAGGGCAATTTCTGGCATAACACCAGCTTTTTGCTCTTCATATGCACTATTTATTTGTAAAAGGATATTCATCGAACAATCTTTTACATGTAATCTTTTATCAAGTTCTTTTGCCATCTCTAAAGAGCTACAAGAGTGCATAAGCGTAGGATTTAAATCTATAAGTTGGTTTATCTTATTTGTCTGCAATCTACCGATAAAATGCCACTCTAGTGGTAAGTGTTCAAGTGCTTCTATTTTTGCTTTCATATCTTGCACTCTATTTTCGCCAAAAGCACGTTGTCCTATACTGTACATATTTGATATGGCATTTTCATCTACATTTTTACTAACGGCTATAATCTTGATGATTTGGTGTTGATTGACTCTAAGTCTTACTTTTTCAATGCGCGTTAAAATTTCATCAAATCTAGCTTCATATAAAGACATTAGTATCCTCCTGCTATTCTGTATAAGTCGTTAAATATCGTAAATACCATCAACGAGAGTAAAAGTATCCAACCAGCAACAGTGAGTTTATAAAGTATCTTTTCACTTGGAGCTTTTTTTGTGATAATTTCATAAGTATTAAACATGATATGTCCTCCATCAAGTGCAGGGATTGGGAGTAGGTTAAGTACACCAAGGTTTACAGATATCAAAGCCGTGAGTGCAAAAAGAGCAACTATCCCAGCTTCACTTGCCTCAGAAGTGACTTGAACGATAGAAACAATCCCGCCTAAATCTTTTGCAGGGATAACACCCTCAACAAGTTTTTGAAGGCTTTTGAGTATCATAGTTGTAGAAGAGATTGTTTGTTCATATGCAAAACTGAGTGACTCAGTAATGCCATATGTAACTACAAAAGTTTCACCTTTTGGGCTAATTCCTACTATCCTGTTTTGTATCGTTTCACCAAAGATATTTGTTTGCTCTTTTATCTGTGGAGTAATACTCATGATGTGGAGTTTATTTTCTCTTTGGACGAGCATCTTTACACTACCCTCAGAGCTTTTTATAAAATCACTTACATCATCCCAAGAGAGTACATCTTGGTCGTTGATTTGCACGATTTTATCACTTGTTTGTAGTCCTGATATGAAAGCTGGAGTATTTTCTCCGACGTTACCTATGATAGGAGAGAGTTTATTGACTCCTATATTTGCGATAGCGATATAGAGTAAAAAAGCGAGTAAAAAGTTTGCAAAAGGACCAGNNCGTTGCCAAGGTTTTTTTGTATTGTAACTGTCTGTGTCAAAGTTTAGTTTAGTAGGGTCTGTATCATCTTGACCTTTCATCTGGACATATCCTCCAAGAGGGATGGCACTAAAACAGTATTCTGTACCACGGTACATCTTACGAAAAAGTTTTTTACCAAATCCTATACTAAAAACTTCTACATGTACACCAAAAAATCGAGCAGCCAAAAAGTGTCCAAGTTCGTGAAAAAAAACTAAAAAAGATATAACTAAAAGAGAAGTAATAGTACCCATTATTTTTTGTTTCCTTTTGTATATCCTATGATATATTCAAGCCCAGAGTAGAGCGTAAGAGCAACGGCAAACCAAAGCAATGCAGAAGCAAATGGCCAAGCCATCGTCATAAACCCGATTGCTATCATCTGAAAGACAGTTTTGACTTTACCTGCCATCGAAGCAGCTATATCTTTTCCCTCTCCAATAGCCATGACCCTAAGTCCTGTTATAAAAAATTCACGTGTAAGGATAAGATATACAGCCCAAATATTTGCTCTATCTATCATCATAAGCCCTAAAAATGCTGCAAGAATGAGCATCTTATCGGCGAGTGGGTCAAGTATAGCTCCTAGTGTTGTTTTTTGATCCCAATTTCTTGCTATAAAGCCATCAAAAAAATCAGTTACACTTGCTATAACAAAAATAAGGGCTGCAAAAAAATCTAACCAGCTTACATGTAAGCCCTCAAAAAGAGGATTGTTTCTATCTATAAGAAGCCATAACATCAATGGTGCTAAACCCACACGAATGAGAGCTAGGATATTTGGTAGATTCATCATTTAAATGTTGTACCACCATCGACTATCATCGTATGACCTGTCATCCATGAAGCGTCAGGTGTACATAAGAAGTAACAAGCTTGTGCTAAATCTTCTGGCTGACCAATTCTTCCAAGTGGAGAAAGCTCTGCTGTTTTCTCTTTTACTTCATCATAGTTTGTAAATGCTTTGAGTGCATCTGTATCGATAGGACCACCACTTACCGCATTTACTCTAATACCCATACTTCCAAGCTCAGTTGCTGCATATCTTACCATAGCTTCAACAGCAGCTTTGTTTGTTCCATGACCTGAGTAATTTTCGATATATACTAAGTTTCCAGTTGATGAAAGAGAAACAATAGCACCTCCACCAACTTTTTCCATACGCATTGCAGCTTGTTGTGCACCGCAAACAAAAGCATTGACTGTTGCTGTGTAGATATTGTTTAAACCTCTTGGCTTTAATCTCATAAATTTACCGTATCCACCAACAACTGCACGACCGTAAATCATAGCATTTGAGATGAAGAAATCAACTCTATCAAAATCTTTATCAATCTCTAAAAACAGTTCTTTATAAGTTTCAGGTTCTAAGATATTGAGCGGATAACATTTACACTTGACACCAAATTTTGCTTCTACATCATCACAAATCTCTTGCGCTACTTCTCTGCTAGAGTTATAGGTAAAAGCTACATTTACTCCATTTTGTGCAAACTTATATACACATGCTTTACCGATACCTTTTGTTCCACCACTTATTACTAGTGTTTTGCCCATCATCATCTATTAAAATCCCTTTATTTCGTATTGTTTTATAACGTTTTCAATTTTTTTCATATTTTCTAAACTTGGCTCAGTGAGAGGAAGTCTATATTCTAAAGTATCAAGCAATCCTGCTATATACATCGCTGCCTTAATTGGTATAGGATTGCTTTCACAAAAGAGTATTTTATTCATCGTATAGAGTTTGTCATTTATCCTTTTTGCTTCGTGAAAATCTCCACCAAGTGCAGCATGTGTAAGTTCAGCTATCTTATTTGGTAAGATATTTGATGTAACCGAAATTACACCTAAACCACCATTTGAAAGGATAGGATAGTTGATAGCATCATCTCCACTTATTACACTAAGTTTTGGCTCATGAGCGAGGAGGTCAACACATCTCTCGATAGAACCCGTTGCTTCTTTTACACCAAAGATATTTGGACACTCATTAAATAATCTAAATATAGTTTCAGGTTGTAAATCACATCCTGTACGACCAGGTACATTATATAAAAGTACAGGAATTTCAACAGCATTAGCGATAGCCTTGTAGTGTTGATAAAGTCCCTCTTGCATAGGTTTGTTATAATATGGAGTTACAGAGAGTATGCCATCAGCACCATGTTTTTGAGCAAATTGTGCAAGTCCCAATGCCTCATGTGTTGCGTTGCTACCAGCACCAGCCATAACTTTTACATTTGTACCTTTACAAGTATCAACAGCTATTTCGATACACTGCCTATGTTCTTCATGATCAAGCGTTGCACTCTCACCAGTTGTTCCGACAGGAACGACTACATCTATGCCATTGTCTATTTGTCTTTTTATTAGTTTTGCATATCTTTCTTTATCTAATTTTCCATTTTTAAATGGTGTGATAAGCGCAGTCATCGCGCCTTTTAATTCATTGTTCATTCATGGTCCTTTCGTAGTATCACAGTTGTTGATTGCTCTTTTATAAAGTATTTTTTTGCGACGTTTATTATATCTTCTTTTTTGAGTTTATTGATACTCTCTTCATAGGTGAGTAAAGGGGTTAAATCACCCTTAGCCAAGTAGTTTCCAAATAAATTTGTTAAGTTTGAAGCACTCTCTAGTGAAAAGATAAAGTCTGCTTTTGTGGATTTTTTAATCTTTTCTATTTCGCTGTCTTTGATATTGCCATTTTTAACATCATCTATGATTTGAAGTATCTCTTTTTCAACGCTTTCCGCTTTAATACCTGGATTACAAACGGCTAAAAAGAGAAATACACTTGGGTCTTTGTTGTCCATATTGTAACCATAGATTTGATTTACCATCTTTTTGTCATCAACTAGACGTTTTTGTAATATACTACTTTTCCCACTGCTAAGTAACTCACTGATAGCAGAAAGTGCTATTTGATCAGGGTCTGCAAAGTTTGGTATCTTATATGCGATAGCTACCATCTCAACTTCGCTCTCTTTTTTGATATAAACTCTTTTTGCACCATCTTGCGTTGGTTCAACTTGATGTGCACTAGGATATGAAACCTCTTTGCCTTTTATATCTTTAAAATACTTTTCACTCTGTGCAAAAACTTCGTCACTACTTATATCACCTGCTACTATGATGATGGCATTTGATGGTTGGTAGTAGTTTGCATGAAACTCTTTTATATCTTCTATGCTCCAATTTTTTATATCGTTGATAAAGCCTATCGGAGTCCAGTGATAAGGATGATATGTAAAGGCGTTGTTAAAAAGTCTAAAGTAGAGATATCCTATAGGGGAATTATCTGTTCTCCAACGTCTCTCTNNTCTCTCTTCTAAAACAACATCACGTTCAGGCTGAAACTCTTCGTCACTTAGTGTTAGATTTTGCATAAGTTCAGCAAAAAGCTCTAGTGATTTTGATAGGTTTTTTGATGAACTTTTGATAAAGTAGTGTGTGTAGTCAAAACCCGTTGAGGCATTGTTTACTCCACCAAGACCTTTTACTATCTCATCAAACTCGCCAGCTTTTAGATTTTTTGTTGATTTAAAGTTTAAGTGCTCAAGCATATGAGCGATACCACTCTTGCCCATGATTTCACTACCACTACCAACTTTATAAAAAATATCAGTTGATATTACATTGCTACCATTATTCATCGGTATGGCAACTATTTGTAAACCATTTTCAAGTGTTTTTGTTTTATACTCAGGAAGTGAGTTTGCCATAATGACTCCTAAAAAAATACATATTGTTATAATTATCTTCATTTATTTCTCCTTTGAGAAAACTTCTACTTTCTATTTGCTCCGATAGCTTCACTGATGTGATAAAAACCATCTTTATCCATCAACTCTAAGATACCTTTTGAGATATCTCTTGCAATGGCAGGTCCTTTAAATATAAATGAGCTGTATATCTGTACTAAACTTGCACCATCTTTGATTCTTTCATAAGCTATCTTTGCACTATCAATNNCCACCAACACTTACAAGTGTTGTTTTTCCATAAAACTCTTTTGAGAGTTCTTTAAAGAAAAGAGCACTTTTTTCTTCTAGCACTTTACCACTTATACCACCAAAGTTTTGAGCATTTGGCAGTAGGGAGTAGTCTATCGTGGTGTTAGTTGCAACAATACCACTTGCTCCATTTTCTAAAGCAACCAAGCAGATATCAAGTGCATCTTTTATCTGCAAATCAGGAGCTATTTTGAGTAAAACGTCTTTATCAGTTTTACTTTTTGCCATAGTAAATAACTCTTTTATAAAAGCTTCATTTTGTAAATCTCTAAGACCTGGTGTATTTGGCGAAGAGATATTTATCACAAGATAATCACTACAAGTTTTAAATGTTTCTATAAGCTCTTCATAGTCTTTGATAGCATCTTCTGGGCTTGTAGTTTTATTTTTACCAATGTTTGCTACAAGTGGAGTTGCAAAAGGATAGATTTTTTCTACTCTTTTTTTTACTTTTTGTGCACCATCATTGTTAAAACCCATAGCATTTTGTAAACTCTCAAACTCTGGATATCTAAAAAGTCTTGGTTTTGGATTGCCACTTTGAGGACGTGGAGTAACTGTTCCAAACTCTATGTGCCCAAATCCAAGTGCTGTAAGCATTTTTATCATAGTTGCATTTTTATCAAATCCAGCAGCGAGTCCAACAGGATTTAAAAAGTGTGTTCCAAACAAGTCTTGTTCCAATCGTGGGTCTGTAAAGAAAAATCGCTCACTAAGGTTTGACAACAAAAAAGGACAAACTTTTGTGCCGTAGTTAAATGCAAACTCTGCTACATTGTGTGCATTTTCTGGACTTAGTTGAAAAAAAACCTTTTTTATGTTTTCATATGTGAACATCTGTTGTCATCCTTATATTAAAATTACGCGATTATACTAAAAGTTGGATAAATGTTTTATTACACTTGTTGTAAAAGTGAAATCCTAGTTTAGTAAAAAAAGGTAAATATATTGAAAATAAAATTATAAAATAGAGAGTTTGTTATATATCTTTAATTATTAAAAGATTAGTGTATAATCATTTTTCAATTTTTGATATGGTGAGTCAATATGATAAATATGTCTATATTAGTAGTTTTTATTCCCACTTTTTTCTTTGTCTCTATAACACCAGGCATGTGCATGACTCTTGCCATGAGTTTGGGTATGAGTATTGGATTGAAGCGAACATTTTTTATGATGATTGGTGAGCTTATAGGTGTTGGTATCGTAGCTCTTTCTTCGGTTATTGGGGTAGCAGCTATCATGCTAAATCATCCAGATGTATTTACAGTTTTTAAATACATCGGAGGAATTTATCTTGGTTATCTTGGAGTTCA
>DKEY01000019.1 GCA_002469305.1 Sulfurospirillum sp. UBA6810 | reverse complement strand
GCTTCAAAGTAAATCATTTGCATTACTTCTTGATCTTCTACCTTGATTTGCTCTGCTTTTGCTAATTCGTCAACTAAAAATGTAAGTTTTACAGAGTTTTGAGCTTCTTTTCTATACTCTTCTCTTTTTTCATTAATTTTTTCTGGATTTTCTGCGAAAACTTTTATATCTTCTTCACTCATACTACCGAAGATATTTCTTACTTGCATATCAATCTCTTGGTCAACTATGTTTTGAGGTAAATCAAAAACAAATTTTTCTAAGATATTTTCTACAAATTTTGGTTTTACTTCTTCTGCAAATACTTTTGAAAGTTTTTCATTTTTGATTTGCTCTTTTACTTGCTCTTCCAAAGTTTCCATTGTTGGATTTTCTGTTCCTGGAAGTAATCTTTTTAGTGTATCTTCATCAGGTTTAGCAGGTACATCTTTTACTTGTATTTCATGAAGTTTTACTTTAAATACAGCAGCTTTTCCAGCTAAATCTTTTGAGTTATACTCTTTTGGGAAAGTAACTTCTACATCTCTTTCTTCACCAACATTCATACCAATGATTCCATCTTCAAAACCTGGGATAAATGATTTGCTACCAATTTCAAGTACATACTTTTCAGCTTTACCGCCTGCAAAAGCAGTACCATCAATAAATCCTTCAAAGTCTATTTGAACAAAATCACCACTTTCAACAGCTCTTTCAACTTCTAATTTTTTCAAAGGAGCTGTAAGTTTTAACATAGTCTCAACTCTCTCAGCTATCTCTTTTTTTGTAACACGAGGAGTTTTGTACTCTGGTACCAATTCAGCATATCCTTCAACTACTACAGTTGGACGAAAAGAAATCTTTATCTCAACATCTAATCCATCTTCAACTCTGTCCATCTTTGTAATTTGTGGTTCTCCAACTACTGATGCTGGCTCTGCTCCTAACTCTTTAAGAGCATCATCTAAAAATACTCTGAGTGCTTCTTGCTCAACATCTTGTCTGATTTGCTCGCCATGTCTTGCCATAACTACATGAGTTGGAACTTTACCTTTTCTAAATCCATCAACTTTCATATTTTGTGCTGCATTTTTTGCTATTTTTTCTTGTTTTTCTTTTAAAAATGCTGCTGAAACTTTTGCTTCCGCTTTTGCGTTTGCACCATCAATACGTTCTACCTTGATTTGCATATAATCCCTTTTCAATTAAAAAATTTTTTACAATATAGCAAAAATTTGCTTTATATCCTATTATTTACTCATAAATAATACAAACTTTTATCCATCGAAAAGAAAAAAAAAGATATAATCTCCAATAAAAAATAAAAGCCTTTTTGCTACAATTATCCTTAGTGAAAGGCATTTGGTTTGCTACATGTAAACCAATGGAGAAACCTAATGAATAAACAAGAAGAGTTTGAAAAAGCTGTTAGAAAAATCCTCGAATTAGTCGGAGAAGATCCAGAAAGAGAAGGTCTTCTTAAGACGCCACAAAGAGTGGTAAAAGCTTTTGAATTTATGACTCAAGGATACCAACAAAATCCAGTAGAAGTTTTAAATGAAGCTCTTTTTGAGAGTGACAATGACCAAATGGTGCTTATCAAAGATATAGAATTTTATTCTATGTGTGAACACCATCTTTTGCCTATCATAGGAAGAGCACATGTAGCGTATATCCCTGATGGAAAAGTTGTTGGTCTTTCAAAAATACCTAGAATGGTAGATGTCTTTGCAAGAAGATTTCAAATACAAGAACAACTCACTGAGCAGATAGCTGATGCTATCCACGATGTCATCAAACCTAAAGGCGTTGGTGTTGTCGTACAAGCAAGACATATGTGTATCGAGATGAGAGGTGTACAAAAAACCCACTCAGCAACAACAACTTCAGCACTTCGTGGTATGTTTTTACGCTCTGATACAAGAAAAGAGTTTTTTGATATCATAAATGCTCCAGGGACAAATCGTTTTTAATGCCATTATCTAACTTTAAATCCAAACTAAAAAGTGGTAATTTATCTCCAAAATTTGGAACGATTAAAAAAATCAGTTCAACAAATATCGAAGCACTTGGTTTAAGACCAAGCATCGGTGATATTGTAAAGCTTGTTTCACTAGATGGAGAAAAAAATGAATTAGGTATGGTAACTGAAGTGGACCAGTATTCATTTTTTATATCACCATTTGGATTTATAGAGGGATTTAAAAGTGGGGATAAAGTTTTTATAAGCGAACAAGGCATGATGATACCCGTTGGGGAAGAACTTTTAGGAAGAGTTGTTGACCCTTTCATAAGACCAAAAGATGGCAAAGCCGAGATAATAGGCTCTGCATGTGCCCCTATCATGAAACCTCCTCTTGATGCGATGAAAAGAGGTCTTATCGATGAGCCTTTTGGGGTAGGAGTTAAAACTATCGATGGGCTTTTAACCTGTGGGAAAGGTCAGAAAGTTGGTATATTTGCCGGTAGTGGTGTTGGCAAATCAACTCTTATGGGTATGATAGTAAGAGGAAGTGTTGCTCCTATAAAAGTGATAGCTCTTATAGGAGAACGTGGTCGTGAAGTTCCGGAATTTATCCAAAAAAATCTTGGTGGAGACTTGAGTGATACTGTCATAGTTGTAGCGACAAGTGATGACTCTCCATTGATGCGTAAATATGGAGCTTTTTCAGCAATGAGTATAGCAGAGTACTTTAAAAACCAAGGTCGAGATGTCCTTTTTATGATGGATTCTGTTACTCGCTTTGCAATGGCGCAACGTGAAATTGGTCTTGCTCTTGGTGAGCCACCAACATCAAAAGGCTATCCTCCATCAGTACTTACTCTACTCCCACAACTTATGGAACGTGCTGGGAAAGAAGATGGTAAAGGTTCTATCACAGCATTTTTTACAGTACTTGTTGAGGGTGATGATCTCAGTGACCCGATAGCTGATCAATCAAGAAGTATATTGGATGGGCATATTGTGCTTAGTAGAGAATTGACAGATTATGGAATTTATCCTCCAATCAATATACAAAATAGTGCCTCACGTGTTATGAGTGATGTTATAGATAATGACCATAAAAAAGCTGCTATGCGATTTAAAAGGCTCAATTCTATTTTAAAAGAGAACGAAGTACTTATAAGAATTGGTGCTTATCAAAGTGGAAATGATAAAGAACTAGACTTGGCGCTATCGAAAAAAGCACTCATGGAACAATATTTGCAACAAGCACCTGAAGATGCATTTGAATTTAGCGATAGTGTTGACAAATTGAAGCAGATTATAAAATAGTTGGAAAAATTTATTATAATTTAAAGAAGAAAAGAATAGTATGCCAATAATAAATTAGGATAATTTATATCCTATTAAGAAATGGAGAAGAAATGAGAGTCTATTTAGACAATAATGCAACTACCATTGTAGATCCTAAAGTTTTTGAAATGATGGAGCCATTTTTCGTACAAATGTATGGAAATCCAAATTCACTCCACCAATTTGGAAGCGAGTCACATCCTGCACTTAGATGTGCTATGGATCAACTCTATGCAGGAATCAATGCTAGTGACAATGATGATATAGTTATAACTTCATGTGCAACTGAAAGTATAAACTGGGTTATAAAAGGTGTTTATTATGACCATATTTTAAATGGTGAAAAA
>DKEY01000015.1 GCA_002469305.1 Sulfurospirillum sp. UBA6810 | reverse complement strand
GTATCTGTTTTAAGGCTGAAATTCTACACAAATTTTACTTTTTTGTCAAGCAAAATGTTTACATGTAAAGAATTATTTTTTTGAAAACTCTACTAAACCCTCAGTAGGCGAACTTGCCGTTGCAAAAGGCTTCTTAGCGATACGTCCTGCCAAGAAACTTTGACGCCCAGCAATAACTGCATTTTTCATCGCTTCAGCCATGAGTATTGGGTTTCTTGCTCCAGCTATCGCTGTGTTTGTAAGTACCCCATCAGCACCTATCTCCATAGCTATACTTGCATCACTTGCACAACCAATTCCAGCATCAACTATAACGGGTACTTTTAGCGCTTCTTTTATGAAAAGAACATTGTATTTGTTTTGAACTCCTAACCCACTTCCTATAGGTGCAGCCAGTGGCATCACAGCAGCACTTCCTGCATCTTCTAAACGTTTTGCCATGATTGGGTCGTCATTTGTGTAAGTCATGATTGTAAAGCCATCTCGTGCGAGTACTTCACACGCTTTTAGTGTTTCCATAACATCAGGATAGAGTGTCTTTGCCGTATCACCTATAACTTCGAGTTTTATCAAATCTATACCTGTTGCTTCTCTTACCATTCTAAAAAGAGTTATAGCATCTTCAGCTGTTGTACAACCAGCAGAATTTGGCAAAAGTTTTATATCCGTATCTTTAAAATAATCAAGTAGATTTTCCTCTTTAGGATTTGTTATATTGACACGTCTTACGGCAACTGTTATCAGTTTTGAGCCACTTGCTATTGTTGCATCACGAGTTGTTTGAAAATCAGGATATTTACCACTACCTACTATAAGTCTGCTTGCTAATTCTACATTTCCTATTTTTAGTATATCACTCATATTTTATATCTCCTTTTATCTGAACAAGTCCAGATAAAATTCCTCTCACTGAAGCTAACGCCTAGTATTGCAATTTTATCTTTTCCTCTTCTGTGCTTATTTTGAATTCTCAAGTATATCTATAATTGTCTTAGGTAAAAGTTCATGTTCAAGTTTATGAATAGTATCTTCAAACTCTTCTAAGCTCATACTGTTACTTTTTTCAAAACATTTTTGAGCGATAATATCTCCACCATCTAACTCTTCATTAACATAATGCACACTAATGCCTGCCACTTTCATGGGCGAGTTATAGCTCTCTTCAATCGCATTTGCACCCTTAAACAAAGGGAGAAGAGAGGGATGAAGATTGATAGCTTTTACATTTCTTGTAAAGTATGGGGAGAGGATTCGCATAAACCCAGCCAATACCACAAGTTCTGCGCCGCTTTCTTTAATAATATTTACAAGTTCCATATCAAAAGTCTCTCTATCACCAAACCTCGTATGCTCTACTACGATAGTTTCAAGTCCATACTCTTTAGCTCTTTGTATGCCATAAGCATTCGCTTTGTTGCAAATCAAACAAACAATTTCAATCTTACATGTAGAAAATTCTTTGTTATGTACCTGCTCTATAATTTTTTCTAAATTAGACCCAGCCCCACTAAAAAGTACTGCTATCTTTTTTATAACCATTTTATCCCTTCGCATATATCTAATGGATTGAGCGCATAATCTGCACTTTTTAGTTTTTTCGCTGCAAGAGCGTGTGCCAAGCTTGCACTAACAGTAGCGTCAAGTGTTGTATAACCTTGTGCCAAAAGTGAGCCTATCATCCCAGCTAGTACATCGCCACTACCACCTTTTGCAAGCTTTTGGGTACCAAGTGGATTTATATATATCTTTTGGTTTTGCGTTATGATTGTGTTAGCACCTTTTAAAAGTAACGTTACATGTGAAAATCTCTCACTAAAAGCTTTTACCCATAAAAGTCTATGCTCTTGAACTTCATGTGTACTCACTTCAGCTATACCCAAAATCTTTAGCATCGAACAAAACTCTTTTGGATGTGGCGTTAGTACTACGCTCTCTTTTTTTACAATATCAACAATAATCTCTTCATAAAACAAGTCCGCGTCTATGACAAGAGGTTTTGGATGAGAAAGAAGTAAATCATATAGCTTTGCATTGTTGCACTTTCCAAGCCCCATCCCTGCAACTACTACACTTGTATTTTCAGGAAGAGAGACATTTCTCATAAGATATGGAGGTAATTCTCTTTGATCTTCACACACCATACTCACTAACCCTGCTCCAAAATTAAAGGCTGCTATACAAGAAAGTGTACTTGCACCCTCTTTTTCGCCTCCTACAACACAAACGTGTCCATAACTTCCTTTATGTGTTGCTTTTTTATCTCGAAAAGGTAACTTCATATCACTCTCTTCTAAAACAACAGTATCACTTTTTATTTCATAGTTATCTCTACTTATCCCAAGATTTGCTACTTTTATCTCTCCGATATAATCTTTTGCATTATCACTATAGAGTGCCTCTTTTAGTGCTCCCATCGTGATAGTTGTATCTGCTTTAAAAGCAGATTTTTTGATTGTTCCATCTATGCAAATACCACTTGGAATATCGCAGGCTATTTTTCTTCCCTCTCTTTTGTTAAGCGCATCAAGCAAGTTGCAAATCTCTTCACTCATCTCTTTTTTAAATCCAGAACCAAAGAGACAATCCACATATATCTCAGCTACTTCTAACTCTTTTGTTATCTTTACATGTAAGCTTTGTGCACGTTGCAACTGGAGTTTTGCCATCTCTGATTTTACACCAAGTGGCAATAAAATACTAACATCTACTTCACTTACTAACATCCTAGCTGCTGCAATCCCATCTGCTCCATTATTGCCAGAACCACAGATAAAAAGTACTTTTGTTTTTTTACATGTAAGCTTTTTTACTTCATTTGCCAAAGATAAAGCAGCATGCTCCATCAAAATATCTTCACTTAAAAAAAACTCTTCATAACAACGTTTATCTAAACTATTTACTTCATAAAAAAGATTTTTCATCGCTGCTCCTTATCGTCTTCTATAACTCAATGCTTCTAAAATATGCTGGCTTTGAATGATATCTGCATTTTCTATATCTGCTATAGTTCTTGAAAGTTTTCGTACTTTCGCCACACTTCTATAACTAAGACCATATCTTTGTGTTGCAAGGTTTAAAGTATGTGCTGCTTGTGCATCCAATACGCAAAACTCTTCTATCTGTGCTTCGCTAAGGTTTGCATTTAACTCTTGCTGTCCTCTTTGTTTTTGTCGCACAAAGGCATTTAAAACGCTCTCAAACATTTCAGCAGAACTTACCTCTTTATCATCATTATATCCCTCATCCATTTGAAAGTATATATCTATCCTATCTAAAATAGGCTCTGAGATTCTATTTTTATATCTTGTAATTTCTGATTCATTGCATCTACACTCTTTTGTAGTTGAAAGTAAGTTACCACATGGACAAGGGTTTTGTGCTGCGGCAAATAAAAACTTTGTATCGTACTTTATCTTTGAATTTACCCTTGAGATAAGGACTTGATTATCTTC
>DKEY01000031.1:4574-12630 GCA_002469305.1 Sulfurospirillum sp. UBA6810 | reverse complement strand
ATTACAAGGGAAAAGAAAAAGTTTTTGGAACACTTCATTGCAGTCAAAATTTAATTTTAAAGTAGTAGTAAATTACTTTTTAAATAGTAATCTTGAAGTGTTTTAATAGTTATAGATTAGTGTTAAAACACTAAAGCAAAAGTGCTACTTTACTTTTTAATTAGTGAATTATTAGTATTTTGTAGTGTTTAGGTACTAATCATTTAATATTGTTTTAGTATTTAGCTACTACTTTAATAGTAGCTAAATTTCTTAAAATTTGTAGATTATGAATATAGGTAAGAGAAAATAATTAAAAGGAAAATACAATGGCAGCAAAAAGTAAACTTGAAAAATTTAAACTAGAAATTACAGATCTAATTGATAAAGATGTTTCAATAAGATCTGCTTGGAAAATTATCAATTTTAAACTTCCTCCAGAAGCAAAAATAAGTTATAACGCTTTTTTTCATTTTGTAAAAAAGCATATTAAGTAGGCTTAATTACTTTGATTAAAAAACGGTCAAATAAGTTCATTCTATTTTCAACATCTATAATAAGTTCTTGAAGAGTTGACATAATTTCAAAAATAGAAGCATCGTCCAACTCTTCTTCTGCCCACTTCAATAAATTTGCTTTATCTTTTTTACCTGTTGTTCCAAGGTATCTAAATTTAAACTCAGGTGAAAAACTATAATTATCAAGGCTATTAATAAAATCTTTTTTAATAAATTCAGGAGAAAACCTAATATTTTGCTTTTGAAGATATATAAGAAAATCGTGAAGAACCCTAAGCATTCTTTCACCTTTTCCACTCAATTGTTCTGAAATACCTTCAAGACCATTTTGAGCTTTTAACTTTTCTAATTTCCCACCTAAAACACAAATTGTATTTTGTTTACCAAGAAAATTAATTAATATTTCAGATAATTCTTTCTCTCTTTTGTTTACAATAGCCAATTCTTTTGCTTTAAGGCATAGATCATCTTCAATTAGCATATTGCTACTTAGATTACCAAGTAACCAACTAGGATTAATTTGAAAAACATCAATTAATTTTTCTAAAAAAACAGTATCTGGCATCCTTTCTTTTTTTTCATATCGACTTACTGCTGCTTGAGTAATTCCAATTTTTTCCGCAAATTCTTTTTGGTTAAAAGAAAAATACTCTCTAATTTTTTTAATTTTTTCTGAAATTTCCATAATAATCCTTAAAAAAATAAAATACCACTTGACATAAATATACCATTTGGTATATAATTACAAATATAGACTAATTATACCAAAAAAGGAGTTAAAATGCAGTCTAACGAAATTGCTAAGCTAATTCTTGCTCCCAAAATTAATAATCCAGTAAATATTTTTACTGATAGTAAGCTATTTGAAGATGTATTGTTTTGGGCAAGGGAGTCAGCTCGAGAACTATTTTCTACGCAAGTTACAAAACTTGATCTTGTAAGAAAAATAGATGATGTAGGAATGGTTGTTGATGAAATAATGACAAAAACATCCCATAAAATGCTCGACAGAGGCAAAAGAGGTAAAAATTCTCTTTTTACAAAGTTCTGTTCGAGTGAAAAGACAATCGAATGGTTAATACAAAGATGGGCTAATGTATTTGTAAATATTGCTACTAACAAAAATTATAAAGATCACATTGATGCTGGTGCTTTAGGAAAATATCTCAGTGATAATATTGGAGTTGAGCAAGATTTTGATTTTGAGTTAATGCTTGAAGATTTAAAAAAACTTCCAAAAAATGAGCTTAAAAATGGGCTAAAAAAGTTTTATGATGAAATACTTTTTGATTGGGATTTAGATCTAAAAGATTTTGAGGAAGCTTGTGAAAAATGCAAAGTAACAAGCAAAGAGGTTTTGGGATATGACCCATACGAATTACCACAGATGAAAGCAGAACCAACTAAGAGCGGCCACTCTCAGCTAGTTCTATTTTTTTAAACCCCAAACGCAAACAAGGAGTAAATAATGCAAAGTATATCAGATATAAAAAAAAATTTAGCTAAAACGAGAGCAATGAAGAAAGAAATTGAAGAATTAAGAGCTTTATTAATTGATGAATATATAAGTATGGAAGAGGAAGATGTAATAAAATCCGAAATAATAAGAATAGAAAATGAGCTTAGTAAATACAAAATTAAGCAAGTTTTACCAATCGATCAAGATTTTTTGACCAAATTAAGCAAGACTAGAATTGAAGCAGATGATCTGGATGACAAAGATTTAGTATATCTTTATGAAAAGTTTTTAGTTAAAGGAGAAATATCTTTAATTGCAGCAAAGCCATCTGGTGGTAAAAGTATTACAACTATGGCTTTATCAAATATGACCTTACTTAAAAATGATGTTACTTATGTATTTTATTTTGACTTAGATAACAGTCCAACAACCTTGAAAAAAAGAGGTATTGATAAACTTGAGCAAAAATGGGGTGATAGATTTCAATATCATAGCCCAATTCGTAAAAAAAATGGACGAGTTGTCAAAAAAGAAGATATTTGGAATGTTATAACTGAATTAAAAAAAAGAGACTTAAATAATGTTCTTATTGTGTTTGACAGTGCTAAAAATTTTCTAAAATCTGGAGCCGACAGGGATAAAAACAAAGATGTTTCGCCGTTGATGGAGTTTTTTAAACAGTTCAGAGATTTAGGAGCTACGATTATATTGCTTCACCATACAAATAAGCCAAACAAAGACCTAGATGAACTAACTTATGCAGGGTCATCAGCTTGGGAAGAGGACTCATCAAATGCTTTTTTATTGAAAAATAATGAATACAAAAGAACATTTATATTTATCCCTTTTAAAAAACGAGTTGGAGAACTTGAAGAAATTGCTTTTGAATATAAAGAAGAAACGCATTCATTGAACAAAGTAGATCTTGAGTGGGCAAGAGAAGATGAAGTCGATGAAGCCATTAGAGATGAAATTATCGATTTTATCAAAACATCTAATCAAAAACCAAACTATAGCCAAATAATGAAATATCTAAATGAACAAGGCTATACAAATAAAGACAAAGCAAATGCAGTCATTCAAAATAATAAAAATAAATATTGGAGAACTACAAAAATCCCAGAGAAAAATTTTAGAGATATTTATGAGTTAATCAAATATGAGACATTGGAAACTAAAATTGAAATAGTCTATGAAGATAACTCTCAGATAGGTAAGATAAGTCATATTAACTCGGATAAGTCCTATTCTAGGAATACTAAGGGAAAAGAGGTTTTGTCAGATAAGTCATCTATTTATTTGGATAGGTCTCAAAATATGAATATAGATATGCCATCTATTTTATAGCAGGAGGTTGAAAATGAGTGAAGAAGAAAAAAAAGTTTTAAATCTTATTTTACAAAAGTTAGAAGATCAAGAAGAGCTGCTATTGCTTACTATTTCAAATTTAACTACTAAAAAAGCGGTTTCAAATTTTTTAAAGAAAACAGACAGAATGATAGATTATTACATTGAAAATGGCACTTTTAAAGAGGGGATAGAATATGTAACCAAAGAAAATGGGAAAAAAGAGTTTATACCGCAGGGAATTGTTGATTTTAAAAGAAATAAAAATCATAAAAAAGACAGAAAAAAAGTTGAACCAGAAAAAAAGATTTTTCATCCATCTGTTCAAAATATAGTACAAGGATTGAGAATTGGCTAAATCAAAAAAAAGAGAAANNATCAGTAATAAATATATTGAAAGGATTAAAAATTGGTTAAGTTAAAAAAAAGAGAAAAAGTAAATTATTTAGAATACACATTTACAATATTTGAGAAATACGACATATGGCAAATATCATTTAAAAATCCAAAAGATGGGAGTATTATAAAAAGAAGTACAAAACTTGCTGCAACTTCATCAAATCTAATTACTGTTAAAAAAGACATTATCCCCTCAGTAATTGAATATTTAACTGGCAAGATTAAAAGTTTTGAGGAAGATGAAAATAAAGATTTTACAGTTGATGAATGGGCTACTAAATTTTTTGAAGCATATCCGAATAAGGTTAGAGAAAATGTATTTGAAAGCAATTTAAAGCATTACAATAATCATATCAAGCCATATTTTGGAAATAGAAAATTAAAATCTGTTTTGCCAATAGAAATTGAGACTTGGCAAAATGATTTACTATACAATAAGACCTATAAAAAAGGTAATGTATTTAAGAAATACCAACCACTTACTGTTAAAAAATTCCGTTCAGTTTTTCTATCAATCTTTGACAGTGCAGTTAAAAATCTAAAAGTTGAGTCAAATCCTTTGAGAAAAGTAGAAGCACCAAAAGAAGAGGGCAAGGTAACAACAATTGAGTATGATGATGAAGATGAGGGAGAAATTTTCCCATTCAACGAAAATGAAATAAAAATCATTTTAGAAAAATCAAATAGGTATTTAAAAAACTTTTTTTTACTTATGTATTCTAGTGGAATGAGACCAGGGGAGATTATTGCTCTTTTGTGGAAAGATATTGATTTTGAGAAAAAACAAATAAGGATTTATAAAACTATTGTTAGAGGTGACTTTGCTCCACCAAAAACAAAAGCAAGTAAAAGAGATATTGATATGCTACCACTGGCAGAAAAAGCTTTAAAAGCTCAGTATGAATTAACAAAAAATTACGATTTTGTATTTATAAATCAATCAAAGAATCATTTTTCTACCCACGATTATATAGCAGGTAGATTTAAAAAGATTTTAGAGTCAAATGATATACAAGATAGAAAACTGTATAATTTGAGACATACTTTTGCATCTCAACTTGTTTCAAAAGGGGAAGATATACTTTGGATTAGTAAAACTTTAGGACATAAAGATCCTCAAACTACATTAATGTATTACTCTAAACCTATCAAAGAAGATGAGAATATAAGACTAGAGAAAATTAACAAAATTGGAGCGAATTTTGGAGCGNNAAAGCTTGTAAGTGTCTATAAAGAATCCACGGATTATAAAAATATCAAAATCCACATACACACAAAAGATGTAAAGAGTTATCTGAGACATTGGAATCCTCAGAAATTTGGTGATGACTTAACAAGTTTTAGACATACTATCAACAAAGTAAAAGAGACAAAAAAACCTCTCGAAGCGATAGAGGTTGGAGTTGCTGGCATGGTCATAAGAGGATTATCTCCTGTTATAAAAGATGGAGAGTACCTAGGTTCTGTTGAATTTATCCAAGGATTTAACTCTATCATAAAAGCTGCTAAAAGTGACCTTGGTGCAGATGTGTTAATCATAACTTACCACGATGCAGTAAAAAATCCAGCAAAAGATGCTATCACTACAAAAGATGGGATAGTAACACAAAACAAGACTACTATATCAGAAGCTTTTTTAAATGAAATCAAAAATATGGAGCTTAAGTCAAAACCAGCTGCATTTGAAACAGAAAACTTCTTTGTTACAAAACATAACATTAAAGACTTTAGTGGCAATGAAGTAGGATATATGATTGCAGCTGAACCTATACAAATAGTACAAAAAGCTGTAGATGAAGCAAAAAATGGGATGATACAACAGATAGTAATCATGGCTATCATAGATATCATCATCATTTTAGCACTTATCATTGTCTTAAAAAATGCAGTAAGCAAACCTCTTGAAGAGTTTAGAGAAAAAGCTGAAAACTTAGCTTCAGGAGAGGGTGACTTGACTAAAAAACTTGATGTGAAAAGTAATGATGAGATTGGTCAAAGTGCAGTCCAGTTTAATAACTTTATAGATAAAGTAAGAGACATCATCTCTCTTGCAAAAAATGCAAGTAGCGAAAATGCAAGTGTTGCAGATGAGCTTTCATCAACTGCTATGAGTGTTGGAAAACTAGCAGAAAACACTTCTCACATAGTCAATGAAACAAACCAAATGTCTCAAAACATCAAAAATGAACTCGCAATCTCTCTTGAAGAAGCTAAAAAATCAAAAGATGAGATTGAAGGTGCAAACAAAAAACTGGAAAATGCGAAAACACAGATACTCAACATGGCACTTAAAGTCCAAGAGAGCGCTCATACTGAGATAGAACTAGCAGGGAGAATCTCTCAGCTAAGCAATGACGCAGAACAAGTGAAAAACGTACTCACCGTTATCTCAGACATAGCTGATCAAACAAATCTCCTAGCACTCAATGCAGCCATAGAAGCAGCAAGGGCTGGTGAACATGGACGTGGATTTGCTGTTGTTGCTGATGAAGTGAGAAAACTGGCAGAACGTACTCAAAAATCACTCATAGAAATCAATGCCACCATCAATGTCATCGTCCAAGCAATCTCTGATGCAAGTGAGCAGATGAACCATAACTCTCAGGATATGGATACACTCAATAAGATTGCCAATGAAGTTGAAACAGATATCAATGAAACTTCACAAATCATGAATAAAGCAACTATAGCTAGTGAAATGACTGTTAAAAATTATATAAAAACGGGAGAGAGAGTTGATGAGATAGTTCAAAAAGTGGATATCATCAACAAAAATACTATCTCTAACACACAAAGTATAGAAGAGATTAGCAAAGCTTCTGCTCACTTAGATAAGTTGACTAGAAACTTGAACAATGTTTTAGAAAAATTTAGAACATAAGTGCTACTTTGAAAGCCTATAAAAAAGCCATCATATCAAGTATATTGGTGGTTTTTGCCTGTTTGGGACTTGCGAGATTTGCTTTTGGTATGATTTTACCAAATATGCAGATAGATTTACATCTCAATGCTACCCAAGCAGGTTTTATAGGGAGTCTTAACTTTTTAGGTTATCTTTTAGGCCTCTTTTTTAGTAGTAAATTTTATACAAAGTTTGGTGCACAAATCCTCATCAAACGCTCCCTACTCACACAAGCTTTTTCTATGCTCATGATGGGTCTTTTAAGTAACTACCTTCTTATCTCAATGTTTTATTTGCTGACAGGTTTTTTTGGCGCACTGGCAAATATCTCTATCATGACCTACGTCACACAAATCGTACCAAAAGAGATACGAGGTAAAACTGCTGGTCTTGCTATCATAGGTATAGGTAGTGGTATCATGCTAAGTGGTTTCTCTCTTCCTTTATTTGAAAACATCTACAACGAAACATCTTGGAGAGTGAGTTGGATAAGCTTTGCTTTTATCGTTTTGTGTATCGCTTTTGTTACTCAAAAAGGCTTAAAGCATGAGATGCATAACAACATTACAAGCACCAATGCCAATCTTTCGACTATAAAAACTATCTTGGATAAATCATTTTTAAAAGTAGCTTTTTTATACCTTATTTTTGGTATCACTTATGTTGTATTTGTCACTTTCTTTGTACTTGCAGCCCAAACAAAATGGGGAGTTTCTACCGAAATCTCTGGAAGTTTTTGGGCACTCTTAGGATTTGCTAGCTTATTTGCAGGGCCATTGTTTGGGAGTATTGCCGATAAAATCGGAAGTTTTAAGGCTCTTAGCATTATATTTTTTATACAAACTCTAGCCAATCTTTTACTATCTTTTGATACACCTGCTTATTTTTTATGGTTATGTGCATTTTTATTTGGAGTATCAACTTGGGGTGTTCCCTCTATCATGACTGTTCTTAGTGGTGAACTCTTTGGCATTGAAAAGACTGCAAAGATTTTAAGCCTTGTAACTATCTTTTTTGCATCTGGGCAAATCATAGGACCTTTTGGAGCTGGTTTGATTGTCGATATCTTTGGAAATTTTTCATATATTTTTGCTCTCTCCTCTTTACTAACATTTATCGGATTTTTTAGCTCACTCCTTTTTGCATCTAAAGCTCTATCAAAAAATTAAAAAAATTTCAACTACACTCATCCACTTTTTATCCACAATTTTTTGATAGAATTACAAATGAAAAATCTTTAAAAGGTGTAAACAATGAAAAAAATTCTAACGCTAATAGTGCTTTTGGGAACAATGTCTTTATTTGCTGCTGATGTAACAGCTATAGCAAAAAAATGTGCTGCCTGTCATGGAGCAAATGGTGAAAAATCTGCTCTTAACAAGAGTAAAATCATGAAAGATCTTAGTAAAGAGGAGTTCATCTCTGCTTTAAAAGGATACAAAGATGGTACTT
>DKEY01000031.1:0-4561 GCA_002469305.1 Sulfurospirillum sp. UBA6810 | reverse complement strand
AGCAGATTTTTATATCAAATAATCTATAAAAGAGGATAGTTTTATCCTCTTTTTCTTCTTTTTCTCTCAAGTAACTCTTTTTTCAAATTCAATATATATAAAACACATAGTATAATTATAGATATACAAAAAATTAAGGCGATTTATGAAATATGATGTTATAGTAGTTGGTGGTGGTCATGCTGGAATTGAAGCAGCTTTAGTGTCTGCTCGTCTAGGTAAAAAAACACTTCTTATAACTATACTAGCGGAACAAATTGGTGCAACTAGCTGTAACCCAGCCATCGGAGGACTTGCAAAAGGTCATCTTGTAAAAGAGGTAGATGCTCTTGGTGGACAAATGGGATTGGCAACAGACATAACAGGAATCCAGTATAGAATTTTAAACCAATCAAAAGGCCCTGCTGTTAGAGGAAGTCGTGCCCAAATAGACATGGACAAGTATAGAATCTATATGAGAAACTTGGTTCTAAACAGCGATAATTTGGATGTGGCACAAGAGATTGCGGAAGAGATTATTACCAAAGATGCACAAGTCACAGGTATTATCACGCATCTAAAAAATCACTACCATGCAAAAAAAATCATCCTTACAACAGGTACTTTTTTAAAAGGTCTTATCCATATAGGAGAACATAAGCAAGAAGCAGGTCGTGTTGGAGAGTTTCCAGCTGTTCACTTAAGTGACAGCCTAAGAAGTTTAGGGCTTGAACTTGGTAGGCTCAAAACGGGAACTTGCCCAAGAATCGATGCAAAGAGTATAGATTTTTCAAAGATGGAAATACAACCAGGAGATGATAATCCTATCCCTTTTAGTTTTAGAACAGACAAAGAGAGTTTCAATCCTCATCAACTTCCATGTTACATAGCATATACAAATGAAAATACTCATTCGATTATCGAAGGTAATTTTCACAGAGCACCACTTTTTACAGGTCAGATAGAGGGTATAGGTCCAAGATACTGCCCAAGTATAGAAGACAAGATAAATAGATTTAGAGATAAAGACAGACACCACCTTTTTGTAGAACCACAAACTGCTGAAGCAACAGAATACTACATAAATGGTCTTAGCACATCTTTGCCACCCGATACTCAACTCAGTATGGTTCACTCTGTCAGTGGCATGGAAAACGCAAAGATAGTAAGATACGGATATGCTATCGAATATGACTATGTAAATCCAACGGAACTCACACATGCCCTTGAAACAAAAAAAGTAAAAGGTCTCTACTGTGCAGGACAGATAAATGGTACAACTGGTTATGAAGAAGCAGCTGCACAAGGACTTATGGCAGGAATTAACGCCGTGCTTAGTTTAAATGATGAAGAACCTTTTATCCTTAGACGTGATGAAGCATATATCGGTGTTTTGATAGATGATTTAGTGACAAAAGGTACAAAAGAGCCTTACCGTATGTTTACAAGCCGTGCTGAATACAGACTCCTACTAAGAGAAGACAATGCTGATTTAAGACTCACACCATATGGATATAAGCTTGGTCTTATAGATGAAAAAACGCATGAAAAAGTTGTACTAAAACAAGACCAACTCAAGCAAGGATTGGCTTATCTTGAAGAGACTTTTTTAACTCCTTCTAAAGAAAATGTAGAGTTTTTAGCAAGTATAGGAGAGGATAAAATCACAGATAAAATCTGTTTACAAAAGATAGTCGCTAGAAAAGATTTTGATTTAGAAAAGCTCGATAAACTAGCAGATATCTTTCAGTCTTTCTCTCAAGAGGCAAAAGAGCAAATCATAGTAGAAGCAAAGTATAAAAACTATATAGAAAAACAAAAAGACCAGATAGATACTATGAAAGAGATGATGAGTGTCAAAATTCCTCCTATGATGGATTTTAGTTCTATCTCAGGTCTTAGCAATGAGATAGTGGAAAAACTTCAAAAATTTACTCCACCGACTCTTTTTGCAGCAAGTGAGATAAGCGGAATAACTCCAGCAGCGCTTGATATCTTACACATATATATAAAAATGCATAACAGAAGAAAGTAATTCTTTACATGTAGATTTTTAAAATCTACATGTAAAGCTTTTTCATACCTTTTAAGAGGTTACCTCTATGCGTATAAAAGTTGATTGAGGTATAAAAAATGAATATATTTTAATTTCTTACATGTAAGAAATTAAAATGCAAAAAAGCAATCATATATAATTAAGGATAGCATGTGAAAATAAGCAAAAAAAACTTAGAGTCTTTGATAGATACTGTTGTTTTACCATTTGAAAATTTTATCATCGAGGATATAAAAAACTATCCATATCTAGCAAATCCAGAAGTTGCAAAAATCCATAACATGGCTGTTGCTAGATTGACTATCTTTATCTATAGCGATATCAACCGTGCTTATGCGTATATACAAGAAGGTGCAAAAGCCCACAAAGAAAAGACCATCCCAAGAGATAGTTTAAAAGAGTACTATAGTCTTTACTTTACATTGTGTAGAGAGTGGAATTTATCACACTTTGAAGGCAATGAGCACTTTGAAAAAAATCTCTCAACAATAGAAAATTTTGTTTATGAAATATTTGCAAAAGAGAATGAGACAAAAGAAAACTTTTTCCTATATGGCTCAGAAACTCTCAAGCAAGACATGAAAAGAATGCACTATAAAGATGAACATAAACTGAGTGCACAAGATTTTTTTGAAGAAGGGAGTATGGATGAGCTTGATGTTCATGATATACTTGAAGCTTGTGAAACTCTCTTTGATACGGTTAGAGATGAACATATAGACCACAATCAAGAATACTTTGAAAAAGTTGCAGAACAATTTAGCGCATATGCAACTATCATGGAAAAAAATTTAGAATTTAGAGATTTGGGATTTAGCTTAGCAAAACTTACAAATTTACTCTATCAAAACATCGAAGCACTTACAAATCACTCTCAAAAGAAAAAGATACTGATAACTTTAAACTCTATCGTCGAAGACTTAGTCTCTTGGACACAAAGTATTCTAAAGTATAAAACAGCCATAGATATACACTATTTAGACGCTTCACTACTTTCAAGCATCATCCAATTTGAGATGATATTTACACCTACTTCAAATGAAGAGGATGAAGAAGAATTAGAATTTTTCTAATAAAACAAGCCCTTAAAAGGGCTTGTCATCAAGTCTTAAATTCTGAAAGTTTATTGTTTAATCGCTCAGTCATCTTTCCTAGATACTCACTAGCACTCGCTATCTCTTTAACACTTTTTGAGTTTTCAATAGAGAGGTTGTTCACTTTTGTGATACTCTCTAAAATAGTTTCTCTTACTTTTCCTGATTGGATATAGTCATCAACAGCTTTTGAAGCCAAAGTATTTGCTTTATGCATAACTACTGAGAGTTCATCTATCCTTTGTTCCACACTTGTAGCCTCTTTAGTTAAACCTTCTACTTTTTTTGAGTTTTCACTCATCTGCTCACTTGTGTTAGAGATGGCTTGTACTATGACATTTATCGTAGCATTGATTTCAGCTAAACTCTTTTGTGTACGCTCAGCAAGTTGTCTCACTTCATCAGCAACCACGGCAAATCCACGACCATGTTCACCAGCACGTGCTGCTTCTATGGCTGCATTAAGTGCTAGTAGATTTGTTTGATCAGCAATATCTGAGATAACAGTAAGAACACTTTTTACTTGTTCTGCATCTTGAGAAAGTTGCTGTATCTTTGAAGATAGTTCTATCTCCACTGCAGCGCTCTCTTTGATATTGTCTGTTAATTTTAAAATGGCACTATTTGCATCTTTTAAAAAGTCATTTGCCTTTTCTATTTCCTCTTTACCAACTTTTGTATCTTCTATACTTCTTTGGTCTTCTAGCTTTGCTTTTTGCAACTCTTTTGTAATCTCTTCTATAACTTGTGTAGAGTTTTGCACTGCTTTACCAACTTCTAAAGAGGTGGTTGAAAGTTGATGCGAGATTGAAAAGTTTTCCGAAGAGATTGATTTGGCTTCGTTTGTCATAACTCTTACTTTTTCTATAAAGTTATTTATCTCTTTGCTCACTTCTGCTATCTCATCTTTTCCTCTGATATCTAACTTTTGAGTCAAATCACCCTCTCCACTTGAAAGATCTTTTGTTCTTTGCGTTAGATCAATCAATGGCTTAGTTAAAATTATCTTTAGCAAAACAAAGATAGCGATAGAACCCAAAAGAGCACAGAAAAATATGATAACAACAAATATTTTTAAATTATTTACGATAGATTGCTCTGCATTAAAGCCTATTTCATCAACTTCTGTTTGGATATTGTCTATATACTTTCCTGTTCCTATCATCCAACCATACGGCTTGAACTCTACTGCATAACTTAGTTTTGGAAAAGGTTCGCCTCCTTTAGCTTTTGGAAAATAGTATGTTACATACCCTCCTCCTTTTTTAGAAGCATCAACTAACTCTTTAATAAGCTGTATCCCTTTTTCATCTTTTAAATCATAAAAATTTTCACCTTCTGTATTTGGGGCTGGTTTATAAACCAGTCTTGTTCCTTTTTCATCATAAACAAAAATATACCCTGCATCCTCTGAAAAAGATATTTGGCGTAT
>DKEY01000043.1 GCA_002469305.1 Sulfurospirillum sp. UBA6810 | reverse complement strand
ATCTCTGGTTCAACAAAACTAGGAAGAAATGTTATCATGGGTGGACAAAGTGCAACAGCTGGACATTTAGAAATAGGTGATTTTGCTACAATTGCAGCTCGTGGAGGTGTTACAAAGTCGATAGAAGGTGGCAAAGTATATGCTGGATTCCCTCTTGTTTTACATAAAGAGTGGTTGAAAGTACAAGTTAAAATGGCGAAATTTTTTCGCAAGTAAATAAAATCAAGGAGATTATAAAATGGGTGGAAAAAACACTATATTAAATACATTCGCATTAGCAGATACAAAAAAAGGCAAAATTACAATTTCGCATTTGGAAGAGCCATATGGAACAGGTTCATTCCCTGTTGTAAGCATTGGAATTTCACTTAAAGGTGACGAAACAAGTCCAGATTGGAAAGCGCATATTCCATATGAAAATTTAGATGAACTCATAGAGTCTTTACAAAAAGCAAAAGAGAGATTTGAACAAGAATCCAACTAAGTAAAAAGTTCTACATGTAAGCTTTTACATGTAGAACTTTTTTTGTTTATAAACTCGCGATATACTCTTCGATAGAGACAGCAACTCTTTTTGAAAATGCAACAGCTTCTACAACAGTTCTAGCACCAGTTACGGCATCACCAGCCCCAAAAACACCTTTTCTTGATGTCATACCATCATCATCAGTATATAAAAGACCTTTATCATCGACAGCAATTCCCTTGTTGTTTTGCACAATTAAGTCATTTGGATTTTGACTGATAGAGACAAAAATAGAATCAGCTTCTATAAGACCTTGTTCATCACTTCCATCAGTTGTTTTATAGATAATTCCTTGGTCATTAAATTCGATTGGCTCTTTATAAAAATCAAATTTTACACCATCAATCTTTGCACACTCTACTTCATGTTTTTCAGCAGGTATGTTTTCTGCACCACGTCTATACATGACTACAACTTCTTTTGCACCATTTCTTATAGCTGTTCTTGCTACATCTATGGCAACATTTCCAGCACCTAGTACAACAACTTTTTTACCCAAATCATAAACTGAAGGATTTTTGAGATAATCTATGGCAAAATGAACATGTCCTAAGCTTTCACCTTTTATACCAAGCTTTTTGGGACTCCAAACACCAGTGCTTAAAAAGACTGCTTTAAATTCATCACGAAAAAGATCATCTATAGTGATATTTTTTCCTATCATGATATTTGGTCTTATTTTTACACCAAGTTGTTTTAGCTTTTGTACAACTAAATCAAGAGTTGATTTGTTGAGTCTAAATTCTGGTATCCCATATCTTAAAACCCCACCTATCTTATCGTGACCATCATACATAGTTATTTCATAGCCTTTTGATGCTAAGATGAAAGCAAGGGCTATTCCCGCAGGACCACTTCCAATAATAGCGATTTTGTGTCCATTTGGTTGTGGTTTTTCAAATTTTATATCATTCATATAAAAATCAGAGATATAGTTTTCAATACTCCCAACACTTACGGCTGTCTTGTTTTTGTTTAAGACACAGTGCCCTTCACAGTGTTTTTCATGTGGACATACAAGCGAACAGATGATAGAAAGTGGATTGTTTTCAAAAAGCATCTTTCCAGCAGTTTTAATTTCACCTGAAAGAAAAAGTCTTATCATTTCAGCGATTGGAGTACCGACAGGACAACCTTTTTGGCATGAAGGCTTTTTACATCCCAAGCAAGTTTTTGCCAAGGTTATCGTATATTTGTTCATTATCTACCTTTTGAAAAAATTACGTTATTTTAGCAAAAAATATAGAAATAAAAGAGACTTTATAGAAGAAATTCCCCACAAAATGTGGGGAAATAATTATTTGTAGTTTTCGGCAAAATCTTTAATACGATTTATACCATCTATAATGCTTTTTTCATCAGTAGCAAAAGAAAATCTAAAGTACCCTTCTGTACCAAATCCCGCACCAGGAACAAGAGCAACACCCTTTTGCTCTAAAAGTTTTTTACAAAACTCAACTGAAGAGTCATTTGTTAATTCTTTAAAGTTAACATAGAGATAAAAAGCACCGCTTGGTTTTATAACACTAAGACCTTTGATGTTGTTAAACATCTCATAACCTATATTTCTTCTTTTTTCAAACTCTTTTCTCATCATCTCTATATCATCGTTTGCTTCACCTAAAAGAGCAGGAATAGCAGCTTTTTGTGTGATAGAGTTGATATTTGATGTGCTTTGACTTTGAAGATTTTTAACAGCTTTCATAAGCTCTTTATTTGGACTAGCCATATAACCAAATCTCCAACCAGTCATAGCTACTGATTTACTCAAACCATTGATAGTGATAGTTCTTTGAAACATATCTTCACTCACTGATGCCAGTGAAGTAAATTTTGCACCATCATACATAAGTTTTTCATACATTTCATCTGAACAAACTAGAATATCAGTACCTTTTAAAACTTCTGCTAAAGCTAAGATATCTTCTTTTGTATAAACAGAACCTGTTGGGTTTGAAGGAGTGTTTATAAGAAGAACTTTAGTTTTATCAGTGATTGCATTTTTTAATTGTTCAGGAGTTATTTTAAACTCTGTTGAATCGTCTGTATCGATATATACAGGAACACCACCACAGTATTTTACAATTTCAGGATATGTGACCCAATAAGGCGCAGGAATGATTACCTCATCACCATCATTTATCAAAGCTTGAAAAAGATTAAACAAAGAGTGTTTTGCACCATTGTTAGTGATGATATCGCCTACTTCATAGTGTAGAGCATTTTCATCTCTAAGTTTTGTTTGAATTGCTTTTAAAACTTCTGGGGTTCCAGGAACAGCCGTATATGTAGAATTGCCTTCAATTATAGCTTTTATAGCAGCTTGTTTTATAACTTCAGGGGTTCCAAAATCTGGTTCACCTGCTGAAAAGCTTAAAACGTCTTTTCCACTAGCTTTCATCTCACGAGCCAATGCTGTAATAGCCATTGTCAAAGATTCTGACAATACTTGTATACGATCTGATATCATACTATCACCCTTTTTAAAATTTTTGGAATTATATCAAAAATTTTACTAATCTTTGATACTTTTTAGATACATTTCATAAATTTCTTCAAGCTCGATATCTTTTCTTGCAATATCTTTTTGACATGAAGGTTTATCACACGTCCCCATCGCATCTTCTAGAACTTTAACACGTTTGAAAAGGTATGCAAAAAGCTCCTTATTGATATCAGGGATTTTATTATGAGCCATAGGATTTTTATCTCTACCTTTAGTAATAACACGTGCTGGAATTCCAACAGCAGTTGAGTCATCAGGTACAGGTTTTACTACAACAGAGTTTGAACCAATACGGCAATTGTGTCCTATGATAATATCTCCTAAAACTTTGGCTCCACTTCCTATAACAGAGCCACTTTTTATAGTAGGATGTCTTTTAACACCACGGTTTAGGTTTACCCCTCCTAGAGTAACACCTTGATATATCAAAACATCATCTTCTATGATAGCAGTCTCACCGATGACAACACCAAAAGCATGGTCAAAAAAAACACGCCTTCCTATGGTTGCCCCTGGATGGATATCTAGGTTTGTGATTATTTGTGTTATTCCCATAATCATTCTTGCTAAAAGCTTAAAGTTTTTAGTATAAAGCCAGTGTGCAAATCTATAATTTACCAAGGCCCAAACACCTGGATAGTTGAAAAAAAGTTCAAATTTTGAATTGAGTGCAGGATCATTTTTGATTGGTTGTTCAAAATCCTCTAAAACTATCTTAAAAAGCGAAGGTTGACTCATCTGTTATCCTCACTTTTGATAGTTTTAAGATAACCATTGTCATTGAGAAGAAGATAAATTTCTCCCAAGATATATTTTCTCTCACTATCATCAATCAAATCAGAGTTTTCTATCTTTTCATTGAGATTTTCTTGTATCTCTTTCACATCATAATCTAAATCTTCTAAGATATCAGAGATACTTTGAGACTCTATGATATTGTCTATACTGTAACCATCTTTATCAAGATTGATAGTCATCTCGGTTGGATGTGTAAAAAGGTTGTGCTTCATACCTAAAACTTCTTGGTAAGCTCCAACGAGAAAAAATCCTAAGAAATACTCATCTTTTGTCAAATCCACATCATGTAAAAAAAGAGGCTTTTTAGGGTTAAAACTAAACTCCCCATCACTATCACATGTAATATCCCAAATAGAAGCAGAACGTGATGGTTTTTCATCAAGACGATTAAGTGGCATGATAGGAAAATGCTGTCCTAAGCCCCAAAAATCAGGTAAACTTTGGAAAATAGAGAAGTTGACCAAGTATCTCTCTTGAACTCTATCTTGGATGGATAATAGTTCTTTGTACTGTTTATCTTTGAGTAGTACAACAGCTTTTTTAATGATAAGATTTACGAGTATCTCTGTGTTTGATCTATCTTGCAAATCAACATAGCCTAAATCAAATAGAGTAAGTAAAGACTCCATATGATCAATGCTGTCATGCAGATATTCAAGAGCATTTTTTGAATTTATTGTGTTATAAAGATCAAGTAACTCTTGGATTAGAGGAGGATTGAGCTCTTTCATAATAAGTTTTTCTTCTGTGTATTCTTGAGAAAAAAGTTCTAACACGGGAGCAACAAGTACAGCATGGTGCGCTGCTATATAACGTCCTGATTCTATGTAAATATCTGGCTCATTTACTTTTTTACCGATAGCTACTTCTCTTAAAAGATAGACAACGTCGTTTGCATACTCTTCAAGTGTATAGTTTCTATGAAGTTTGTTCTCATACTGAGAGTATTCAACCGCTAAACCACCGCCAAGGTTGATTGACTTTAGATTTACTGCACCCATCTTTATAAGTTCAGCATAGATATTTCCAGCTTCTCTGAGTGCTTTTTTAAGCGGAGCTATTTCGCTGATTTGTGAACCAATATGAAAGTGAATCATCGTAAAACTCTCAAGTAAATTAGCATCTTTGAGGCTATTTACAGCTTTTATAAGTTCTGTTGATGTTAGACCAAACTTAGAGTTTATACCACCACTTTTTGCCCAAATACCA
>DKEY01000007.1 GCA_002469305.1 Sulfurospirillum sp. UBA6810 | reverse complement strand
AGAACTCCAAGAGGTCTTATCTTTGTTCCTTGGTTTGATGAAAAAGTATTTATTAACAAAGTTTGTTTAGATGCAACATGTCCTATGTCAAAACAAACAGACTTTAAAAAGTGCGCGGTTAAGCTTTACAAAGCATAAAAAATCTTACATGTAAGATTTTTGTTTTGTAAAAAGTCTGAATTTTTAAGGAATTAGCCTTTTGGAAAGTTTACATGTAAAGTTACGACCCTCTGGGTTGTGCTTTCTCGAAGAGAGTGATTTGCTTACGCAAACCGCTTTGCTTCACAAGAGTAGCGTGTGAATTTTTAAGGAATTACTTCCTTAAAGAGATGACATTAAAATGAAAAGGGGATTGTTTTGAGCAATCTTAATCCTAAAAATGATGCGATAAGTGATAGAAGAAAATTCATATCTCTTATGGCTCAAAGTATTGGTTTGTCGGCATTAGGCGGAATGATTTGGACCGGTTACGTAGAGGAAGCAAAGTCAGCACCACTGATTTTGCGCCCTCCTGGTGCAAGGAATGAGCTTGATTTTTTGCGAATGTGTATAAAGTGTGGGCAGTGTGCCGAGGCATGTCCATATGATACGCTACAAATCGCAAAGCCTGGGGATAAAAAACCAGTAGGAACACCGTATTTTATACCAAGGGATATCCCTTGTTATATGTGTACGGATATACCTTGTGTACCTGTTTGCCCAACACAGGCACTTGATGAGAGTAGTGTTTCAAAAATCATAGAGGGCGAAAAAGTCTTGGATATAGAACGTTCCAAGATGGGAGTCGCTGTCGTAGATGAAGAGTCATGTATAGCATTTTGGGGTATCCAATGCGATGCATGTTATAGAGCTTGTCCAGTGATGGATAGTGCTATAACACTTGATTATAGAAGAAACACTAGAACGGGAAAGCATGCGTACTTGGTTCCTATCGTCAATAGTGAAACTTGTACGGGATGTGGATTATGTGAGCATGCGTGTGTAACAAAAAAAGCAGCCATATATGTTCTTCCTAGTGAAATTGCAAAAGGCGATTTGGGAGATCACTATATAAAAGGTTGGGATAAAACTGATGAGAAACGACTAGAAGATGTTTCCACAGATGTTACAACAACGACAAAAAGAAGTGAGCTTGCACCGCAAGATTACTTAAATACTGAGAAAGGACTACTCGATGACTAAGCTTATCAAGAATTATAGATTCTTAGTTTTAAGAAGAGTTTCTCAGATTTTACTTTTGGTTTTGTACTTTAGTGCAAATGCTTATGGTGTCAAAATACTGATGGGAACTTTAAGTTCTTCTTTGCTATTTCAAACCATTCCCCTCTCTGATCCGTTTGCAGTTTTGCAGATGTTAGCTGCAGGTGCGGCACTTGGTGTCAATGTTTTGGTTGGTGCACTCATCATACTTATATTTTACATGAGTATAGGTGGGCGTGCGTTTTGTTCTTGGGTTTGCCCTATCAATATGATAACAGATATGGCGAATTGGTTGAGAAGAGTTCTGTTTTTAGACAGAATTGAAAGAAAAGTATGGTTAGGAAAAAATGTAAGATACTGGGTTTTAGGACTTTCACTACTACTCTCTTTTCTTACAGGGGTAGCTGCATTTGAGATGGTTTCACCTATCGCTATGCTACACCGAGGTGTAGTTTTTGGCATGGGTATGGGTGTTGCTGCTGTTTCTTGTATATTTTTATTTGACCTTTTTGCTGTAAAAAATGGTTGGTGTGGTCACTTGTGTCCACTTGGCGCTTTTTACTCTGGTATTTCTAAACAAAATATCTTAAGAGTGAAGCACAATCAACCAAATTGTACTCTTTGCATGAAGTGTAAAGTTGTATGTCCTGAAAAACAAGTCCTCGATATAGTGGGTAAAGAGAGTGGGGATATTGTATCAGGAGAGTGTACCAATTGTGGTAGATGTATAGAAGTATGTGAAGACAATGCTCTATCATTTGGCGTGCGTAATTATATCAATAAAAATGGATAGGAGAGATGATGATGTTTGATAAAAAGACATTAATTACTACTGTTGCGATAGCTGCTTTTATCGTAACAGGATGTGCTGTATCTGGTAGTACATATAGTGAAGAAGAGATTGGTTTGAGAAAGACGAATTTATATTCTGAAAATACAACTAATCCTGACAAAACTTCTTATGGAAAAGTTGCTGCTGGTGAATCTAAGGTCATAGCTCGTGCTTTTGAAAATGCACCACCTATGATTCCTCATGATGTGGAGGGAATGCTTCCAATCACAAGAGATAACAACTCTTGTTTGGCGTGTCATGATCCGATGGTGGCAGAAGCTGTAAAAGCTACTCCAACTCCAAAGAGTCATATGGCTTCATTTAGACCATTGACAACATTGGATGCAAATGGACAAATCGTAAAAGAGGGTAAAGTTGTTGATAACACTGCAGATATCAAAACTGCATTACACAAAAGAGATGGTGTGAGTATGGAGAGATTTAACTGTTCTGCTTGCCATGCTCCTCAATCAAACAATGAGCCACTCGTGAAAAATGAGTTTGCTCCAGAATTTAGAAGTGCGAATGGCAAGAGCCAATCAAATCTTTTAGATACACTCAATGAGGGCGTTCAGTAATGAGCGATATGCAAAGAAGGGAGGTTTTCTCCTCCTTTGCATCCAAATTTAAAAAGGTGGAGAACAGTGCGATTCGTCCACCTTACAATGAAGATGTTACTCTTTTTCACCAAGAGTGTCCCAACTGTGAGGACAAACCTTGTGTCACTGTTTGTGAAGAAGATATAATCAAAATAGATGAAGAAGGATTGCCTTATATTAGTTTTCAAGATAGTGGTTGTACTTATTGTGATAAGTGTGCTGTATCGTGTGGTAAGGGTGTTTTAAATCTTACATGTAAAGATAAGTTTATCAAAGCAACTGTGAGTATAGTAACAAGTGAATGTTTGGCTTGGAAAGAAGTCGTTTGCAGTAGCTGTTTAGATGCATGTGATGAAAGAGCTATCAAGTTTTTTGGGATGTTTAGACCAACTATACAAAATGATATATGCACGAGTTGTGGTTTTTGTAGGAGTGTTTGTCCTACAAATGCATTGGCTTTTAAACTTTAAAGGGAGTGTGTGATGAAGTTTTTGATTTCAATTATATGTATTTTGTGTTCATTGGAAGCAGCAGTGGTAACTCCTACAAAACTGATAGAAGCTAGTGGCAATGTTATAGATTTAAGTATATACAAAGACAAACTTATAGCCGCAACCAGTAGTGGTACACTAGAAGTATATGATACAACTACTTATGAAAAAATCTTACATGTAAACTTTGAAAACATCAAAGATTTTATGGGAGATGTTATAGCTCCAAAAGTTTTTTCAGCTGATTATGAACCAACTTCTGAGGCATATCTAGGTGTAGTGCAAGCGAGTAATGGTGCTAGAGAATTGGTACATGTAAAAGATGATATAAAAACTGTTTTGATTGATAAAGAAGAGAAACTATATATCTCCAAAGCAAAGTTTGTAGATGCAAGTAGAATTTTGATAGCGCTTCTTAGCAATGAAATAATACTCTTTGATATAGAGCAAAAAAAGGCACTTTATAGATTTCAAGTAAACTTTTCGCATTTTTCAGATATGAAACTCAATGAAAACAAAACCCTTGCAGTAAACGGTTGTGAATCGGGTGAAATTACTGTTATCAACATAGAAAAGGGAAACATAAGCAAAGTTTTAAAAGGTGGCAATGTTGATAATGTCTATAAAGTAGATATCAAAAATGGCTATGTTCTAGGTGCTGGACAAGATAGACGAGGGATAGTATATGAGCTTTCAAGTGGGAATTATATACGATTTGATGCATCCTTTCTTATCTATGCAGGGGCACTAAGTCCAAGTGCAAATCTTGGAGTTTTTGCTTTTAATGAAAACAATGAGATAGTTGTGTTTAATTTAAAATCAAGTGCAAGACTCCATACGCTCAAGGGGCAAAAAAGTACACTCAACAGTATAGTTTTTAAAAATGAAACAGAGCTGTTTAGTGGGAGCGATGATAAATACATAATAAAATGGGATTTACCTAAAAATTAAGGAAAAACAATGAATATATCAAGCATAGTTATACAAGCAAGGGCTGAAAATATAGACAAAATAGTGGAGATTGTAAAAAATTGTGATTTTTGTGATTATCATTTTCATGATGCGAGTATCGGAAAGATTATCGTTACAGTTGAGGGTGAAGATATAGATGAAGAGATGAAAAAAGTAAGACAAATCGAAGCCATAGAACATGTAGTAAGTGCTGAAATGATGATGGCTTACAGTGAAGATGAACTTGATAGACACAGAGAGAAACTCAACCAAAGTGAGATAGTCCCAAGTGTACTCAATGATGACAATGTCAAAGCAGAAGATATTGATTATCATGGAGATTTGAAGCGAAAACTCTAAAAGGAATTTACTATGCTAACCTCATATCAGACTTTTATCGAAACGCAAGTACCAAAAGAAAAACTCATCATCTCAAGAACAAATCTTAGTGGCATTATCACATATGCCAATGAAGTATTTGCGGAGATTTCAGGATATAGTATAGAGGAGTTAGTAGGGCAACCTCATAACATAGTAAGGCATCCAGATATGCCAAAATCTGTTTTTGAAAATCTTTGGGCAACTATAAAAAAAGAGGAAATTTGGAAAGGCTATGTAAAAAATCTCAGAAGCGATGGTGGGTACTACTGGGTTTATGCTGAAGTCTCTGGTGTTTATAGAGATGGAAAATTGATAGAGTATAAATCACTGCGTTCACCAGTTGATACAAGTGTAAAGATACTTTTTCAAGAAAAATATGACGACCTACGTGCGCAAGAAGAGGGTGTTATGCGTATAGTCTCCAATATCTCGGTTGATACTGTTGCAAAAATCAAAAACTTAGCAAAACAAGAGGGTAAAAATGAAGATCAAATTATCACTGAGATACTAGAAGATAGTTTATTTTAAAAGTGTACAAGTATCATCGTTTGTTTGGTTGCATTTTGTTATAGGAGGACTTTTCCCTTATAAAAGCATCTATAATCCCAACATTCTCTTTTTGAGACTCTCTTGCACAGGCTCTTTTCCAAGCCAGATACCAAAAAGAACTTTTTTAAATTCTAAGCCTTTGATGGTTTTTTTATAATTTGTATTTTTATAGATATCTACGCCAACATTTGGAGTATAAACCAAATCATAAACGTCATCTATTTTTATCTCTTCTTTAAAAACAGAGATAAACTCTTCTATCTCCTTTTTGAGTGAAGTAGTATCTCCATTTAAAGCTTTTTCAAATCCCTCTTGGGTAGAGCTCTCCATCTTTTCACTTGTGATGAGTGAAGAGAGAATATGCAGTTTCATACTCATTTCACTGTTTTCATTGATGATTTTTGTTGCATCGCTCTGTTTTGTTTTGAGGTAAAGTGCACCTATATACATATCCAAGAAGTACTTGTCTCTGATTCCAGCCCCATTGAGCAAAAGCTCGTTTGTCTTATCCGCTATATTTTTCCCTGCTATTTCTACTCCAAAAAGTGTACATGTAAGGAGAAAAAAAGCTAGAAGTAATTTTTTCATATCAACCACATCCTAAATCTCTTTTTCTTTATGTTACACTCTTTTAATTTATCTTTGACTTTTTTTAAGCTTTTTTTCTCGATAGCTACATAAGAGTAAAAATCTGTAACATTTATGGCTCCTATATCCTCTTTTTCAAAGCCAAGTTGTTGGATAAGCGTACCTACGATATCACCGGCTCTTAGTTTTTGTTTCTTTCCTCCACTAATGCAGAGAGTTTGCATCGAGGCTTTATAGGAAGATTTGTTTTCTACATGTAAGTCTATATCGCTAAAACCTTTAGCTGATTTTGTCGTAAAAGTTATAGCTCTTCCTTGTGTGTTATTTCTTCCTGTTCTTCCGATACGGTGTGTGTAAACTTCACTATCATGAGGGGCATCATAGTTGAGGACAAGTTCAACATTTTTGATATCAAGTCCACGAGAAGCAACATCTGTCGCTATCAAAAAAGTAGCACTGGCATTTGAAAATTTGATGAGGTTTTCATCTCTGTCTATCTGTTCTAAATCACTGTTGATAGATATGGCATCATACCCAAGAGAGAGGAGTAAGCCTTCAATTTCACCTGTTTTTACCTTTGTGTTTGCAAAGATGATACAAGATTTTGGCTCGTAGTGTTTGATAGTGTTGATGAGTAGAGTATCTTTGTTAAATTTACTTGCATCAAAGTATAACTCTTCGATGCTGTTTGTACTCTCAAGCTCGATTTCGACTCTCTCTTTTTGGATTTCGTGACTTAGCTTTTTTATCTCTTCATCGAAAGTTGCCGAAAAAAGAAGGGTTTGTCTGTTTTTTGGAGTTTGTTCGATAATCTTTTGGATATCAGCATAAAAGCCCATATCAAGCATCCTATCCGCTTCGTCTAAAACAAGAGTAGAGATTTGATTTATCTGCAAAGTTTTTTTATCCAAGTGGTCTAAAATACGCCCAGGAGTTCCTACTACTATATGGGCGCCATGTTTTAAAGAGTTGGCTTGAGCTCTCAATGGTGCTCCCCCGCAAAGAGTGAGGATTTTGATGTTTTCTTTATATCTTGCCAGCTTTCTAAGCTCATTTGAAACTTGTGTTGCTAACTCTCTTGTAGGAGTAAGGATAAGAGAGTCTATCTTATATCTTTGGGTGATGTCTAAATTCAAAAGAAGAGGGAGTCCAAAAGCCACAGTTTTACCACTACCTGTTTTAGCACGAGCCAATAAATCTTTTTTTTCTAGTACGAGTGGGAGTGACTCCTCTTGGATAGGCATCATGTGTGTGAAGCCAAGAACTTCTAAGTTTTGTAACATATCTACATCGTTGATTATGGTGTCAAAGGTTTTTTGCATAGGGATTTCTTTCATATAACTTATTTTTTATTTTAAGATGATATTATATCAGATTGATTAAATTAAAATTTGAAAGTAAAAAATGAATAGAAAACCAAAGTTCAAAAGCTCAATTATCTCTCGTGTTTTTGGGAAGTTTGCTTCTTGCGAATTTGCAACAAATATCCAGTGCTTTATCAATAAAATTTATGTAAAACTTATGAAAGTAGATTTGAGTGAGTTTGAAAGTAGCGATACTTACAAGAGTTTAAACGCACTTTTCACAAGAGAGTTAAAAAAGCCAAGAGCGTTTGATACATCTGAGGATATTTTTATCTCACCAAGTGATGCCTTTATCAGTGAGTGTGGCTTGATAGAAGAGCAAAGAGCTTTGCAGATAAAAGGACATGCTTACAGAGTTAGAGAGTTTTTAGGAGACTTTATCTGTAAAGCAAACAAAGATAAGCTGATTGATGGTACTTTTTTAAACTTTTATCTCTCTCCCAAAGATTATCATCGCTATCATGTTCCCCTCGATATGCGTGTTGTAAAAGCTGTGCATATCCCAGGTAAACTCTATCCTGTAAACTTTACTTGGTTAAAGCGAGTAGAAGAACTTTTTATCGAAAATGAGAGAGTTGTTTTAGAGTGTTATACAAAAGAGGAGCAACTTTTTTATATGGTTTTTGTAGGTGCACTCAATGTAGGAAAGATGGCTTTTAACTTTGATACCTCGATACAAACCAATGCACAAGCAAGTATCTGCAAACCTTACATGTACGAAAATCTTTGGCTCAAAAAAGGTGATGAACTAGGACGTTTTGAGATGGGCTCAACCATCATCATGCTTTTTGAAAAAGATATGGTAGAGCTTACATGTAAAAAAGAAAAGGCTATAAGATTTAGCGAAGAAATAGCAAAAATAAAAAAGTAGATTAGGTTTTCATGAAGTTTAATATAAAAGAGATTTTTAAATTTAGATATATTCAAAACAATGTTTTAGATATAGTAAATTCACTAAACCTGAGTGTTGTTTTAGTCAATTTACTCTCTCCAGTCTTTATCACTTACTTATTGTATAGCAAAGTCAATACAGTTTTTTTGCACTCTATACTCTTTTGTCAGTTGTGTATCGTACTACTTCGCTTCTACAATGGAAAAGTTTTAAAACGCTCTATCGCGAAAGGAAACAAAAGTGAGATACTTACAAATATAAAAATATATCTGAGTATTATTTTTATAACAGGTCTTTTATGGGGAGTGCTCTTCTCTTATAGTATCTTGTTTGTTGACCAAACGTATATCTTTTTTATCCTTACTCTTGTATTTGCACTTAGTTCAGGCTCTATTTTAACTCTTGGGTCTGTTTTTCTAGCCGTATTTTTATTTAATACTCCTATCATCATACCAACAGTTATAAGCCTACTTTATACAGAATTAAATTTGCTATATGTTTTTCAAACTATCGTTTTACTCATGTTTTTATATGTAACTCTAAAAACAGCATATAAAAAAGAGTATCTTTTTTTACAAAGTGATGTCAATTTGGATCTCATAAAACAGTATGAGCGTATCACTAACATGAGTGGTATCATCTCTAAGACAGATTTAAAGGGAAGAATTACTCATGTTAATGACAATTTTTGTAATATCTCAGGATATTCAAGAGAAGAACTCGTAGGACAACCTCACAATATAGTAAGACACCCAGATGTTCCAAGTTCAACCTATGCGTCTATGTGGCATACGATAAAAGAAGAAAAAAAAGCTTGGCATGGTATCATCAAAAATAAGGCTAAAAATGGAGAACCATACTATCTCAATGCGACAGTAAGCCCCATCTTGGATAGTGAGGGTAATATCAAAGAGTTTATATCCCTAAGATATGACATCAGTTCCATCATGAGTGATAAAAATCAGCTTTTTGACTATCTTGAAGCCAATAAACTTTCGGTTCTTATCATGATACAAATAGAAGATTATAACACCTTAGAAAAGTTTTATGATAAAGCCACCGTGGAAGAGATTGAAAAGAAATTTGGAGATGCTATACTTTATCTTTTCCCAAATGATTGTAATTTTCAAAGAGTTTATCACCTTGGCAATGGACTCTATGCACTTGCAAAAGATAGAAGAACATGCCAACACTCTCAACAAGAGATAGAAGCAGGACTTAGAGAGTTTTTACATAATGTAAAAAGCTATATGGTAAAACTCGATAAGATTGAGTATGATATCTCTGCTATTTGTAGCTATACGTATGGGGTTATCCAAATCTATGAAGATGCAAAGATAGGCATAGAAAAAGCGATAGAAAACAAGCTAGATATCGTCTATGCAGATGGACTCTCAGGCATAGAATATGCCATAGCCCTCAACAATATAGAGACACTCCACACAATCAAAGTCGCTTTGGATGGTGAAAAAGTTGTTTCCTTCTTTCAACCTATCGTCAATAACCGTACATGTAAAGTTGAAAAATACGAATCTTTGGTACGCCTTATCAATGAGTTTGGGCAAGTTATATCGCCGTATGCCTTTTTAGATATTGCCAAAAAAGGGCGCTACTATACGCAAATCACAAATATAGTCTTGGAAAATTCCTTTAAAATTCTCAAAGAAACAGATAAAGAAGTATCTATAAATCTCTCTGTTATAGATATTGAAACAGCCTCTATAAGAAAAAAGATATTTGAACTTTTGGATGCGCAAAAAGAGGATGCTAAAAGAGTGGTATTTGAACTTTTAGAGAGTGAAGATATTAAAGATTTTGATACAGTTATTCGATTTATCAAAGCTGTAAAACCTCTTGGTGTTAAGATAGCCATAGATGATTTTGGCACAGGGTATTCAAACTTTCAAAGACTCTTACAATACGAACCTGATATCCTAAAGATAGATGGTTCCCTTATCAAAGATATACAAGAAAATAAACTTAGTAAAGATATAGTCGAAACTATTGTTACGTTTGCACAAAAGCAGAAACTAAAAACTATTGCTGAATTTGTTGAAAATGAAGATATCTTTAACATCGTCAAAGAGATAGGTATCGACTACTCTCAAGGCTATGCTTTTGGAAAACCAGAAGAGTATATCAATGATGAAAATGATTAATGTACTAGCTTTGAAAGTTTTTGCCTTGCATACCAGAGTATAAACCAAGCCGATAACCAGATAAAACAAGCTATCCCAACCCAGTAGTATATAAGAGGAAGAGAAAAGAAGGTAAATATCGTGAAAACAACAACAGGCACGATGAGTTGACGAAAGAGACTAAGATATATCAAAAGAGCAGGTTGTTTGATGCCTTGGAGTAAAGAGATATTGATAAATACTAAAACATATGCGTATATCGCGAGGGCTGCGATGTAGAGATAAGTCTCTCCAGCTTCTATCACCAAGATATCATCTGTAAAAACTTCCAACAGTGTACGGGAAAATAAAAATAAAAATACCATCCCCAAAATCCAAAGTTTGAAGCCTATACTTTGTGCTACTTTCACACACTCTTTTACTCTCTCATACGCTTTTGCACCGTTGTTTTGAGAGACGATAGAGAGTACAGCGACATTGAGACCGATACTAGGCAAAAGCACTATCTGCTCTATCCTGATAGCAACTCCATAAGCAGCAACAACATGCTGTCCAAAAGGTGCGATATAGTAAGTGATGACAAACATACCAAGTGCCATAAGTACCATATTTACAGTGGCAGGGATGCCTTGTTTAAAGATATCTACAATAATCTGAAAGTCAAAAACAAACTTGGGCAAGTTTTGAAGTAAGTGAGTTTTTCTAAGTTCGCTTATAAGGTAGCACATTCCTAAAAATTCTATGATAACTGTTGCGAGAGCTATACCTTTGACTCCCATAGCAGGAAGTCCTAAACCACCATTGACAAACCAAAAATCCAAAAGGATATTGAGAAAAAACCCACTCACAAGAAAGTTTCTAAAGGCTCTTGTGTTGCCAATAGAATTGAGCAAAGCATTTGAAAACATAACTCCCACAAAAAACCCAGCTCCCATGATGATGATACTGATGTAAGCATAAGCAGTCTCAAGATATGCTCCACTCGCTCCAAGTTTTGAGAGTAAGTAAGGCGCACTGAGTATGCCAACTGTTGTGATAAATATGGCTAAAAAAAGAGCGAAAACAAAAGCATGTAAGAGTATCTGCTTGGTATTTGTCTCATTTTTCTCCCCCATGGCATTGCCTACAAGGGCTGTTACACCTTGGCTCATTCCTCCACTCATAGCTATGATAGTAAAAAATATAGAAAAAGAGAGTGAAAGCGAAGCAATGGCTTCAGTTGAGATATTGCCAGCAAAATAGGTATCGGTTACGTTAAACATCGTATGAAAAAAGTAACCGATACTTGAGGGGATAGCGAGTGTTTTTATATGCTCTTTTATAGAGCCTTGTGTCAAGTCCAAATTCACTTTTCTATCCCTTACATGTAAAGTTTATACGTTAAATCTAAAATGCATTACATCGCCATCATTGACAACATAATCCTTTCCCTCAAGTCTCATCTTTCCAGCTTCTTTGGCTTTGTTCTCGCCACCAGCTGCGATGTAATCATCATAAGCGATAACTTCAGCTCTGATAAAGCCTTTTTCAAAGTCATTGTGGATGACAGAAGCTGCTTTTGGAGCTTTCCATCCTCTATGGATAGTCCAAGCACGTACCTCTTTTACACCCGCTGTAAAGTAGCTGATGAGGTTGAGTTTTTCAAAGGCTTTGTGGATGATTTTAGTAAGACCTGATTCTTCTACTCCTAGTTCACTTAAAAACTCACTCGCTTCTTCTTCGCTTAAACCCACTAACTCTTCTTCTATCTTCGCACAAAGTGTGATGACTTCTGCTCCTATCTCTTTTGCATGAGCTTTTACTGCAAGGACGTGCTCATTTTCTTCAAGTAAACTATCTTCATCCACATTTGCACCATATATAATCTCTTTGTTTGATAAAAATCTCAGTTCCTTATCTAACGCTTCAAATTCAGGAGTATCTTGCTTGGTAAATGTACGTACGGGTTTTATATCATCAAGATGTGCTTTAAGCTCAAGCGCAATCTCAAGTGCTCCACGCGCAGTTTTATCTGCTTTTGCTGTACGGTTGAGTTTGTCTAGTTTTTTATCAAGCTGTTGGATATCTGCAAATATCAGCTCACTCTCGATAATCTCTATATCACGAAGTGGATTTATCTCTCCCTCAACATGCGTAACGTTTTCATCAACAAAACATCTCACCATATGGAGTATCACTTCTACTTCACGGATATTTGATAAAAACTGATTTCCAAGACCTTCCCCTTTACTAGCACCTTTTACGAGTCCAGCGATATCCACAAAATCAACCGTTGAGTACTGGATACGCTCAGGATTTACTATCTTTGCAAGCTCACCTAGTCTAGCATCTGGTACTGGTACGACTGCCTTGTTTGGCTCGATAGTACAAAACGGATAGTTTGCACTCTCTGCATTTTGCGCTTTTGTTAAAGCGTTAAAAGTTGTTGATTTCCCTATATTTGGTAGCCCTACTATTCCTACACCAAGTCCCATTTATTATCCTCTTTTACGTTTTTATATTTAGTTTTTATGCTATTTTTCACAACTTTTTTCGTTTTTACTCTGCTCGATAAGCCAGTAAAGATTCATCCTTACTCCAGCGCCACTAGCGCCACTTTGGTTATATCCCCAATCTTTTTCTACATAAGCAGGACCAGCGATGTCAAGGTGAATCCACTTGTCTTTGTACTCATCTTCTATGAAGTTTGAGAGGAAAAGACCAGCCGTGATAGCACCACCATAGCGTGAGCTAGAGATATTGCTCATATCTGCCACGGAACTTTTAAGAAGCTTTTTGAGATATCTGTTAAATGGCAATATACCAGTTAACTCTCCACTACTTTTTGAAACTACATGTAACTCATTTTTAAGGCTC
>DKEY01000017.1 GCA_002469305.1 Sulfurospirillum sp. UBA6810 | reverse complement strand
ACCACCATTGAACCATCGCATCATTTGAACCAGCATACATAGAAACAGAATGCCACCAATCGCCAAGTCCAGATACAAAATATGTTGGTACTGCCATATTGTTAAATAAATAAAGCATAGCAACACCAAGGAACATAGCAATATAATACCAAATAGAGATATAAAGAGTCTTTTCTCTTCTTATACCTATAAGACCAAATAACCCTATACCCCAAATCACCCATACAACAACTATCGCTATATCTATAGGCCATTCAAATTCAGCATACTCTTTTGAAGTTGTTATACCCATAAGTAGTGTAACTACAACAGCTAAAACACCAACAATGTAGAGCCAAAAGTGAAGTCTTCCCATAAACATTAGAAATGGGGACTCAGCCAATGAAACCTTTAGCACTCTTTGTCCTACATAGTACCAAGTTGCCCAAATTCCACTTAGCGTAAATCCAAATGCAACAGCATCTGTATGTAGTGGTCTTAGTCTTCCAAACGTACCATACTCTCCAACTAAATTGTTGAGCTCTGGAAAAGCCATTTGAAATGCTATGATTACACCAACGGTCATGCCAATAATACCAAAGACAATAGTGGCAATCGCAAAGCATTTTGCAATCGAATAGTCATAGTTAATCGCATTACTAGACTGCATCAATTCCTCCTAATTATATTTTTATGTCACAAAAATATCACATAATTGGGGAAATTATAATATATAAAAAATACGATATAGCTTAATAAGATTAAATTTGTGTTAAATGAGGTTATTAACAAAGAGAAATGGAGTGAATTTAAGTTACAAATTGGAACAAACTATATACTTGGTATATAGTTTATTCGTCAACTTTTACTTTATACCCCAATCCTGGAACATTTTTGATAAACTCTTTACTTGTTTTTTCTCTGATTCTTTTTATAAATGTTCTGATAGCAGAGTCCGTTACTTTTGCATTTGTCCAAACATATTTCTTTATCTCATCATGGAGCACAAATACTCCTAGATTTTTTACTAAAATCGAGATAAAAAGCAATTCTTTTTTCGTCAGTGAAATTGTTTCACCATTTTTCACAAGTACTTTTCTACTTTTGTCAAATTGGTATCCATCGCCTAGTTCCACTACTTGATTTAGTGAAAGTTGGTCTCTTGCTACAAACTTTAGCGTACTCATAAGCTCATCTGGGTCTATTGGTTTGATGAGATATTTGTCTATTCCTATGTCAATCGCAGTTAAAAGTCTCTCTTTTTCACTAAACGCACTTAAGATGATGATAGGAGTTTCTCTTGAGAGGCTTTTAATCTCTTTTGCCATCTCCAAGCCATCCATAATAGGCATCAAAATATCAGTAACAACTATATCTGGTTTAAATTTTTTAAATTTTTTCAATCCATCATCGCCATCACGAGCTACTATAAACTTTGCGAACTCATCTCCAATAGCACTTTCCAATGCTTCTCTTAACTCTCTTTCATCTTCGACAAACAAAACAGTCAAATCTGTAAGCTTACTCATCACCCTCTCCCTCTTTATACATAGGTATTTTTATGTGAAAACATACACCATCATCACAGTTATTGGCCTCTATCGTACCTTTCATACTGTTTTGAACTATCATCCTACTCATATAAAGTCCTAGTCCTGTACCAGAACTTGCATGTTTTGTAGTAAAATATGGTTCAAATATCTTATCAAGTATATCTTTACTTATGCCCCCGGCATTATCCACAAAAGTAATCATAGCATAAATATCATCAAACTTTTTTATTTCTAAATTTATCACTCTATTGTCAACATCTTTGTTATTGAATGCATCTTTTGAGTTATTGAGTAAGTTGATAAGTACCTGAGAAAACTCACTGAGATACCCTTTTATCTTAATCTCATTGTTACATTCTATGTGGAGATTTATCTCATGGCGTTGCAAAGTTCCTTGCATCATAACAAGGGCTTCATCCAAAGCATTTTGCATCGAAAAAACTTCACTTGGGCGATGAGGATTGAAGAAATTCCTAAAATCTTCTATTGTATCACTCATCTTTTTGATGACTTTTTTTGAGTTTTCATAAGATTCTAAAAACTCCTCTTCATCTCCACATTCACACTTTTTAAAAATCTTTTTTATTTTATACAAGATAATACCAAGCTCACTAAGAGGCTGTCGCCACTGATGTGCTATGTTACCCATCATCTCTCCCATGGCCGCAAGACGAGACTGCTGAAATAAAAACCTATCTTTATCTCTATTTTTTTCTACTTCTTCTTTTACTCTGTTTTCCAAGGTTTGGTTGAGTGACCATAACTGATATGTTTGCTTTTTCACTCTCTCTTCTAACGTAGCATTGAGATTTTCTAACTCCTCTTCTTTTGCACGAAGCTTTTCTGTTAGCTCAATTGTCTTAGTAACATCATGTCTTATAGCTATATACTCTTCTATCTCGCCTTCTTCATTGAGCATTGGGATAACTGTTGTATTAACATAAAAAGTACTTCCATCTTTTGCTCTATTTTTAACGGTTGATACATATGTTTTTTTTGCTTTTATTGTTGTCCATAAGTTTTTAAATACTTCTTGCGGTACATC